>JAKZTI010000190.1:0-21212 GCA_047517145.1 Gammaproteobacteria bacterium | reverse complement strand
AACGCTGGCTGAACGGATCTCGGATATATTATTGAATGAGTTCAATGTCCCCTGGTTAAGATTGAAGCTGAATAAGCAAGTAGCCTTAAAAGGTGTGCGTGATGTCGGTGTCATTATTGAGAGAGGTAATAAGATAGATTGATGACACGTGTCTATGCCGGGCTGGGGAGTAATGTCGATAAAGAGAAAAACATCCCTGCAGAACTCAAGTCACTGGCCAATCATTTTTCTCCATTGGCTGTCTCTACGGTATATGAAAGTGAACCTTTAGGGTTTGATGGTGACAATTATTTATAATCTGGTGGTTGGTTTTAATACTGAGCTATCAGCATCAGCAGTGGTCAGGATATTTAAATCTATAGAGTCTTCTTCAGGTCGACTACCCTCCAGCCAAAACGATACTTCCAGGACTATTTCTCACACACTGGATATTGATTTATTGCTTTTCGGCGATCTGATTCAACATGATGATCAGATTGATGTGCCTAGAAATGACATTAAACAGTATTCCTTTGTCATCTGTCCTTTGGCTGAGATAGCGGGAGATTTCAAACATCCTGAAACTGGTTTGAGTCTCGATGATATGTGGCAGTCTTTTGATAAAGACAGTCATCAACTTAAACCCATCACGCTTTAAATAATCTGAATCAATGCTAAATATTATTTGTTTTGGAGATTCCATCACCGAAGGTGGCGATTTCGAAAAACCCAAAAGGTGGACATCTCTACTGCAGGCCAGACTCGATGAGAATTATCCAAAGGGTTATCGAGTAATCAACAGAGGTATTGGCGGAAATACCTCGGCACAGGGCTTTGATAGATTTTGTGATGATGTGCTGCCTTATTTGCCAGGATTATTACTGGTGGAATTTGGCTTTAATGATGCCAACGTTAAAGACTGGTCAATGAACCCCGTGTTAGCCTGGGAGAATTTGTCAGGAATCTTCGGGAGTTTCACCGTATCGCGACAGCAAAGGATACAAACTGCGTTTTTATTCTAAATCACACTATCGCTGATGTTGGTGGCAGGCAGGGCAATGATTTGACTTATAATCAGAATTTATTGCCCTACGATCAGGCAGTAATTACATTGGCAGAAGAACTGAATGCAAAGGTAATTGATTTGCCCGAAATGATGGCCGCAAAAGGTGTTCCATTGAAGGAGTATTTATCTGATGATAATTTACATTTGTCCGAAGCGGGGAATAAGCACTATGCGCAAATGGTTTTTGATGTAATCATAGCGAACAATTTTTATCGACTGCATTCACTGAAGTGAAATCGAAGTAACTATATAAAATACTTGGAGGGGTTATATGAAATCAGGATCTTTGGTATCAATCGTTATGGTTACATGTTTGGTGTTGGTTTCTGGTTGCGCAGCCGTGAAAGCCAAAAGCCAGGCAGACAAGCTCGATCGAACAGTCACAGAATATGCTTCATCTTTAAGATGGTCATTCTATAGAGAAGCAATTAGCTTTCATGTAAACAGGGATGGAAAATTTGCTGAAGTGGATATTGATCAACTAGAGTCAATAGCAGTGACGGATTTTAATATTATCTCTAAAACAATCATTCCCAGCTCGGAAAAAGGCGGTGTCAATGAGGCGATCATTGAGGCTGAGGTGAGCTATTATCACAAAAGTCAGGGCACCCTCAGAGAGATGAGTCTGAGTCAGATATGGTGGTACAACGAGGAATTTAAAGCCTGGATGATTGAATCGGATTTTCCAGAGTTTAAATAAACTTGTAACCAAAATAATGGGTTGAAATGATAGCTGATTCGCAATCTGCCAATTCAACTCTTCCCAAACCTGATGAATTTGCCCTTAAGCTAAGCGAAAGCCTGCGGGAGAAAATACGCCTGGCCATCATCAGTAATGGTGGTTCGATCAGCTTCGAACAATACATGCAGATGGCCTTGTATGAACCTGGTTTGGGTTATTACAGTGCAGGTTCCTGTAAGTTTGGTGAACAAGGCGATTTTGTTACTGCACCAGAAATCTCCCCCTTGTTTTCTCGCTGTATTGCCAGGCAATGCCTTCAGGTTTTATCAAAAATATCCACTTCTATTATTCTTGAACTCGGTCCCGGTACTGGCACGATGGCAATAGATATTATGCAGATGCTGGCGCAAAACAATACCTTGCCCGAAATTTACTACCTGCTTGAGCCCAGTGCAGATTTGCGCCAGAGACAACAACTCAAAATTAAGAATTCAATCCCTCAACTTGAGGAGCGATTTGTGTGGCTTGATCGTTTACCTGAAGAAAAAATAAAGGGCATTATTTTGGTGAATGAAGTTATTGATGCCATGCCCGTGAAGCGCATCGTAATTGATAGCGAGATTGAAGAGTATGCTGTTGCTTGTGATTCCGGAGCAAACGATCAAACCCGATTTATATGGTCGAAGAGAGAAATAGATCAAAAGTTAAAGTCCGAGATGCAAGTGATGTTTAATGTGTTGAGAGAGCCATTAGCAACACCCTATATAACAGAAATCAATTGTAATATTAAACCGTGGTTAAATTCATTAAATGATGTTTTGGAAGAAGGTCTTATATTGATTTCTGACTATGGCTATCCTCGACTGGAATATTTTCATCCACAAAGATGCGAAGGAACATTAATCTGTCACTATCGACATCACGCACACGATGATCCTTTTCTATATCCGGGGCTACAGGACATTACTGCCTCGGTAGATTTTACGACTGTTGCAGAAACAGCTGTCGATTCCGGGCTGCATGTTTCGGGGTTTACCACACAGGCACATTTCTTAATTGCATGTGGATTAGACCAGTTTGTCTCTGAATATAAGACAGAGGATGTGGTCGAAAGATCTAAGATGACACGACAAGTCAGCAAGTTAACCATGCCCGGTGAGATGGGTGAGAAATTCAAGTTTATCGGCCTGAGCAAAAAACTCGATATCCAATTGTGTGGTTTTGGTTTTATTGATCAAAGGTCTCATCTGTAAACATGAAAATAATAGTTGTATTTCTGCAAATATTTTTACTGGCTTTATTTTTGGGTGCCTGTAGCCGTGAAACAAAACCTGACCGGGACCCAGTAGAAACGGAATTCAGTGCACAATCGCTGGCCAAGGGAGATATAGACAATGTACTGGATATCTATGTACACGAAGTCCGTAAATTATTACGTGAACTCATGATAAAGCTTTATAAACGGAATCCGAAACAGTTAAAAAAATCTCCATTTAACGATATTAATAAGAATGTATCCCGGGTGTTTGATAAACACCATGATTGGTCATTTAAACAACTGGATTATAAGGAAGGTGTTGATGCAATAAAGATGACCTTCGATGATGATTATCATGGAGACAGGGTTTTCTCGTTTATTGTCGGTTTATCTTCCATGCTGATGGCATCCTATGGTGATATAACAGATTTTTATATGTTGGATGATGTCGATGGGCAGGCGCTGTATAACAGTGCTCGTAATATTGAAATTGCTGTATGGAAGTTAAGTAATAATAAAGATGAGCAAGGAGAACTGTTTCTTTACAGTAATTCCTTGCCAAATGAGGAAGTCTATCTGAGTTATGAACGACTGTTCGGTAAACTTATAGCGAATCAGGATACAATCGCCATCATTATGGAGAGCAAGAATAAACGGCTTATCAAGAAAGTATTTCAGAATATGGCAACAGCAGTTTTTCTACCCATATAGTTTTCTCCTTCTGTCTATAAACAATATCACGAGCTAAATATTGGAATTCCTGCACCTCATCTTACTAGGCCTACTCCAAGGATTGACAGAATTCTTGCCAATTTCAAGTTCTGCACATTTAATTTTATTACCGTTAATCGCAGAGTGGCAGGATCAGGGTTTGGCGTTAGACGTCGCTGCGCATTTCGGCACACTAATCGCGGTAATTATCTATTTCCGAAAGGACATAAAAAATATTATTGCTAATGGCGTCAAATCAGTACCCTGGCATGAGAAGAATACTGATGCTCGGATGTTCTGGTTCCTGTGTTTTGCAACGATTCCAGTCTCAGTGGTCGGCTTTTCGGGGCATGATTTTATCTCAGAATATTTCCGGGATCCGCTGATCATTGCAATTGCAACAATTTTATTTGGGCTCTTACTATGGTGGGCTGATGTAAAGGGTGAACGAAATCGGGGTGATGAAACATTGTGCCTGAAAGATATTATATGGATTGGTCTTGCTCAGACTCTGGCGTTGATACCTGGCACTTCAAGATCCGGAATCACTATGACCGCAGGTTTAATTCTAGGTCTTAATAGAAAAGCAGCGGCACGATTTTCATTTTTGTTGTCTATCCCCGTGATATTTCTTGCGGGGTGTTATGAAACCCTCTCGCTTATCAGGGGAGGTGATACATCAGATGTTATCTCTTTTGCTATCGTCTTCATTTTTTCATGGCTTGCCGCATGGTTGACGATCGGTCTCTTTCTAAAGTTCATCGAAAAGACAGGCATGTTGCCTTATGTCATCTATCGCTTGTTACTGGGAACTGTCTTGCTTTACTTATTCCTTTAATTTTTATGGCTACCATCACATAGAGGCTGATTTTTTGTTGTCTTACAGCCGCAGAAGTAAACAGTAGTTGATTCACTTGCATCATATTGAACTGGCGTTATTTCTGTATCAGCATGTGAACCATCACAAAAAGGTTGCGTCTTGCTTTTTCCACAGGCACACCAGTAATAAGATTTACCTGCCTCGACATCAACAACAAATGGTTTTTCTGAAGCCCTGATTGGTTCGCTCATTTAATATTCTCCCTTGGACAGGACTCAATGTGTCCTGGCTAGATGGTGTATTCACTTCTAGTTTACTACTTATTATCTGGTCTCCAAGGCAATACTTATTAGATTTATTCTTTCATTTCTGATGGCTTCAGCCATATCCTTACCTTCAAGCCCTTGTTGCCTGAGGCTTTCTGTATTGATTTCATTTGCGGCATCCAGAGATTGTTTAAAATAATCAGCTTGTGGATAGGCGCGATCTTCAAAGCCAGTACGACCTCTTGCATCAGCTTCACAACAAACTAGAAATTTCTTAAAACGTTCTGGCCTTCGAAAGGCATCCATGGATTCCAGCTTTTCCAGGATTGTTTCAGCACGCATTTCTTCTATGCGATGGCATATTAAATGGTGTCTTGAAGCCTGCATCGCCAATTCTTGAAATTGCTTGGGTGCACGGTAACGTTTACAGAATTTTTCAATAAGTTTAACACCACGTTCTTCATGACCATGATGGGCCGGTAATTTTTCTTTGGGAGTGGTTCCTTTTCCCAAGTCATGAACCAGGGTGGCGAAGCGTATCTGTGGATCATGACTCAGACGTGAGGCCTGATTTAGCGACATTAAAGTATGAATGCCCGTGTCGATCTCTGGGTGATGTTTTTCCGGTTGTGGGATGCCAAATAGTTGTTCAATCTCAGGAAAAAGAATATTCAGGGCATGACAAGCTCGTAATACCAGAATAAAACGTGAGGGGTAGGTTTCTCCCATGGCTTGTTCCAGTTCATTCCAGACTCTCTCAGGGACTAATGTTTCAAGTTCACCTGATTCTGAAATCTCGTTCATTAGAGCCATGGTCTCTGGCGCAATGCGAAACCCGAATCGTGCAGCAAATCGAGCAACCCTGAGTACTCGTAAAGGGTCCTCTACAAATGCTGGTGATACGTGTCGCAAAATCTTATCTTCAATATCTCGCTTGCCGTTGAAGGGATCTATCAGCTTACCGGAATGATCTTCAGCAATGGCATTAATGGTCAGGTCACGTCTGGCCAGATCTTCTTCCAGCGTGATATCTGTAGACGTGTGGAAAGTAAAACCTTTGTAGCCTTTTCCTGACTTTCTTTCAGTACGTGCGAGCGCGTATTCTTCTTTTGTCTCGGGGTGTAAAAAAACAGGAAAATCTTTACCAACGGTCTTGAAGTTCTGTGCTTCCATTTCCTGTGGCGTGCTTCCAACAACAACCCAATCATTATCCTTACCTGGTTTCCCAAGCAGTTTGTCACGTACGGCACCACCCACAAGATATATTTCCATTGCGGTTATTATAATTTATTGATCGTTGGAAATCCTGTTTGCATTTGTCTAAATTAATTGGAACAGAGCATGTCCGAAATCTTCGAGCTTGCCTTTGAATTATAGGGGTAGATGGCATTCATCCGTTGTTTAAGTGGTATGACTTCATGTCCCAGTCGCCAATCGTAAATACTGGCATAAAAAATAACCCGTTTTACATAGGCTCTGGTTTCATTGAATGGAATTTGTTCTATCCAGATATCTGGTTCCTTGCATCCTTTCTTTGGCGACCATTTAACCGATCGTCCAGGCCCGGCATTATATGCTGCGGTTGCTAACATGTGGCTGCCATTAAACTTATCCTGCATCTCTTTCATATAAGCTGTACCAAGTGCGATATTCTTTTTAGCCACTAAAAGATCACTGGTTCGAAATTTTTTCATACCAATTTTCCTGGCGGTTAATCTTCCTGTTGCTGGCATGATCTGCATAAGTCCTAATGCCCCTGCAGGTGATTTCACTTTTTCCATAAACGCACTTTCGGATCTCATCAAGGCAAATATCCAAGCGGTATCCAGATTTCTTTTCTTCGCATATTTTTCTATATCATCGCGGTAGGTGATTGGAAATCTCAGTTCTAAATCATTATAAGCATGTGCAGCACTCATGGTAAAAATAGCGCGATCGTACCAACCCCATTCCGAGGCAAGTTGTGCTGCAATTTGTTTCTGGTAGTTTGTCATGGAACGTAAGGCATGTTGCCATTCGCGTCTGGCTCTGTAGTCGCCATAGAGGACAAACAACTCTCTGGCACGACGTATGCCGGGCAAATGAGAAATCTTATTTTTTGCCTCAAGATCTTCCGGCAAGGGGTAATGATTCATTTGATATTTTGCCCCGATGCGGTCGGCTGCAAGGAAGCCATAATAATCACGTTGATCAGCTATTGACGCGTAAGACTCATTCGCCTTTTCGATATCTCCAATTTTTTCAAGAGCTCTACCACGCCAGTATATCCAGCGATATTTAACGGATGGTATCTCTGGCGGCTCATCTTTGGTCCATCGGTTAAGCCGTTGCCAGTCCTTGTTCTTGAGCGCAGTACGGAGGCACCAGTGGAAAATTTCATCACTGTCCAGCAATGGATTCAGCTTGTCCAGAAGTCCAGCAGCTTTCGGATGTTTGTTTTTTGCCGCACGGACAGTAATAACAAGATTTACATCATCTATGTCTACAGGAATGAAGTTGTAATTATCTTGAAGTTTTTGCCAATTACGCAAAGATCGGGTGATATTTTGTCTTGCCAGTCGTTTTATTCCATAAAGTAAAATTTCTCTCGCAACCGCAGTGTCAGGATATTTTGGATTTTTAGTTCCCGCTGTGGGGTTATGATGCATAGCGACCCATTGTTTGGCCCAGTACCTGTAGTCTTTGTCCAGACGTTTACTGAGATAATTCACCAGCCCGGTATTACCCCTTTCCATTGCCAACTGAATCCGTTCCCAGACCAGTTCATTCGTCATCAGCTCGCTTTTATAAAGTCTTGCGAAGGCGGTATCACATTGAGGTGGCAACGATTTTCCGGTTAACCAGAGTGTGCGGGTATCTTCCAACAGATAAGTATAGTTATTTGTGTTAATACGAGCCTGTAGCTGTTGGCAGCGTAGTTTGAGTTCCTTTTGTGGTGAGTAATTGTCCAGAAAAATCTGCCATTTCTTTTGTTTGATAAGTTGCTTTAACCAGCTTGTTTTTAATGAATCGATCGAGATGAAATCCGGGTATGAGTGAATGAATTCCTTGATTTCTGCATCATCAATTCTATGTAGTCGCGGTCGCAGATAGTTATATCGCAGGTAAGCATAGAGTGGGTAGGTCTTGAGCTGCTCACTGAGCGTGATGAAGGTTTTAATCTTCCCTGCCTTGAGTGCCTTTTTTGCATCAAGATATTGCTGGCGCTGTTCTTTGAGTGTGGCTGCATAAATTTGCTGACTGATTGTTAACGGTGAAATAATAATAATGAGTGTCAGAAAAACGCGAGTCACATCCGTTCTGGAAACAGACAGCATTGTCTTTAAAAAAATTATGTTTTTGGATGTCAGGCTCATGGCGGTAGGCAAAGTAGCAATAATCTTTATTTATATCGAGCTTTTTATGTGAGAGAGCATTTGTCATTTTTAGGCCTGGTCGAGCGCCTATGCCATAATGCCTCGCATGATTATGCAAGTAAAAACCAGGGTCAATGCCGACTGAGTTACTTATCTGGCCTGCTTATCTCGTGCTGGGTGTGATAGCAGGCCTTGTTGGGGGGTTGCTTGGATTAGGTGGTGGAATATTAATCGTTCCTTCACTTCTATTTTTGTTTATATGGCAAGGATTCCCCGCTGATATTCTCATGCACCTGGCAGTTGCAACCTCCCTATTCACTATTGTTTTTACTTCAATCTCATCAAGTTATGCACACCATAAACATCAGGCTGTTTTATGGTCACAAGTCTTCCTTCTAACACCGGGGATAATCATAGGCGCAGTATTTGGCGCATTCATCGCTGATTATATCTCCAGCGATATTCTGCGCAGGCTATTTGGGGTATTTGAAATATTAGTCGCATGTCAGATTGGTTTCTCAGTAAAACCGTCAGCGCAGAGATCGTTACCCGGACGTAATGGAATGTTAATTACGGGAGCAGGGATAGGGACATTATCAACGATTCTGGGAATCGGTGGTGGGACGTTGACTGTGCCGTTCTTAATATGGTGTCATGTGGATATTCGTAAGGCAGTTGCAAGCTCATCAGCCTGTGGTTTTCCGATTGCCCTGGCGGGCAGCCTGGCGATGATTTTTACTGGACTGAATTCTACATCTCTTCCAGAAAACAGCATTGGCTATGTTTATTGGCCTGCTGCGGTATTGATACTTATTACCAGTGTATTATTTGCCCCGGTTGGTGCGAAACTCGCTCATTCCATGCCTGTGGATTCTTTAAAGCTTATCTTTGCTATTGTCTTGGCGTGCGTTGGCTTGAGAATGCTGTTTTAACAGGTTTAGAAAAATCTTCATGTGGCACGCTAACTTTCTTTTTCCGAAGCTCCAAAATTTTTGAGTTTAACCTTGCCATTGAAGAACTGGATACTGATTCTTGCCTTACCATCATCCCATACAGAAGATTTTCCCTTTAAAGAGCCAATTCCCATGCTGGACGATTCGGCAGGTTCGCCAAGAATCTTGATGACGGCGGTCTCATCCATGCCGCTTTCGATACGGTCGTAGTTTTCCTCCGTGATACGGCTGCAGGCAATAAGTGATGTCAAAAAGAAAAGGATTGATATATTTCTAATGAATTTCATAATAAGTTTCAGGTTTGCATAGGGTTGCTAAATGTCAATGTTAACGAATATTATTCTGATTGTCCTGGTACTACTTTGTCTTCCGCTGGGTCTCGTAATGGGGGCTTTTATTCAGAATGACCTACCCTGGAATGATCCTCCAGGTGTTTTTAAACGCATGTATCAATACACCACAACAAATATCGCAGAGACAACGGCAGAATCGATTTACCCTGAATTAATTCTGCGTGAATACGATTTGCCCGCCGAGGAGCTTTTCAAAATGCTGCAAGCATCAGTGAATCAGCTGGGTTGGGAGATCACAGGCCATCGTGATGAAAAATATTCAATTCTGGTCGTTGTCACTACGCCTTTGAGAGGATACAAAGATGATGTACTGATTCGTTTACTTCCAATATCGGAGGACAGGAATCTCCTATATGTACGTTCAAACTCAAGAGTGGGGCATGGCGATCTCGGAACCAATACGCGTCATATCCTGGATTTGTATCTGCAACTAGAATCGCAGATGGCGAATAGAGGTACTCTAAGATAAATATGCAGGAAATACTCAGTATTCGAACACAGGGGCGGGGCACGATTGATGTTACTAATGAAGTTGAGCAACTGGTATCCCGGTCTAATATCAAAGATGGGTTATGCAATTTATTCATACAGCATACTAGTGCTTCACTGATTCTTTGCGAGAATGCAGATCCGGATGTGAGAGTAGATCTGGAAAATTTTATGCAACAAATGGTCAAGGATGGTGATCCCTTATTCAGGCATACAGCTGAAGGCCCGGATTATATGCCGGCGCACATACGTAGTGTATTGACCAGCTCCAGCTTGACGATCCCTATTGCAGATGGAAAATGTTTGCTTGGCACATGGCAAGGGGTCTATCTTTGGGAGCATCGTTTAAATGCACATGTACGGAAAATTATCGTAACGGTTCAGAAGGGAGACTAATTCTTTTGAGATCGATAATGGAGACAAGGTGATGGTACAGGCAGTCTGGAAGGGTGTTGTTCTGGCAGAAAGTAATGAGTGTGAAATGGTGGAACGGAATTATTATTTTCCACCAAGCTCGATAAATGGGGAATATTTCATCAAGAACTCAACTCATACCGTTTGTTTCTGGAAAGGGCGTGCCAGTTATTACGATATCAAGGTAAATGACGATCTGAACCAGGAAGCAGCCTGGTATTATCCCCAGCCAAAGACCAGGGCTGAACACATCAAAAACTATGTTGCCTTCTGGAAAGGGGTTGAGATCATAAAATGATTGAAAATATTCATAATATTGAGACTTTCATCACGTTTTTTATCTATAATCTGGCATATAAGCTAGTGACCATGAAATGCACATGGGGTTTGTCTGGGTTTAGCTTTTAATAATAAATAGGTGAATGTTAATGACACAAGAAGAACGTCGGTATGACAGTGGTCGAAGGGTAGATAGAGATCGTAGACAAAATGGTTCAAGCATGATTTCGAGCTATGCCAATTACGGTGGTGCTGAGCGTAGAACCAATATAGAAAGAAGATATCCATCTGACAGGCGTGCTGTAACTTCCTGATTTTCTTGTTTCCGAATTCCACAGTAATACGCTCAATTATCTATATTTTTGAATGATGTTTGCCAGGGCGCTGATGTGCGCTGGACGCTCGTTTAGTGCAGAGATGTAAGAGAAATTATCTCCTCCCGCAGCAAGAAAAATTTCCTGGTATCGCATATTAATTTCTTCAAGTGTCTCAAGGCAGTCTGCAGAAAAACCAGGGCATACAATATCAACATTTTTGATCCCGGATTTGGCCAGCTCCTTTAAAGTCATATCAGTATAGGGTTTGAGCCATTCTTTAGGTCCGAACCGCGATTGGAAGGTCAGCATCCATTCTTCTTCACCCAGATTTAATTTTTCAGCAACGAGCCTGGTTGTTTTGTGACACTCGCAATAGTAGGGATCACCCGCTTCGAAGCAGGCTTGTGGAATACCGTGGAATGAAAATAATAATTTTTCAGCACGTTTTGTTTGTTGCCAATGTTCTGTAATGCTTTCGGCGAGCGCATCAATATAATCAGGCGAGTCATGGTAATGTTTGACCAGATGTAATTCTGGAATGTTACGCCAGGTTTTCAAAACATCTGCTACGGCATCAAATGTTGATGCCGTCGTTGTGGCAGAATATTGCGGATAAAGCGGCAAGATAATAATATTTTCTGCATTGGCTTGTTGCAGCTTCTTCAGGCCTGACTCGATTGATGGATTTCCATAACGCATGGCTAATTCAACATGGAATTTCTCTGTAGCATGATCATCCAGATATTTCTGGATTGCGGTGGCCTGTTTTTTTGAAATATCTAATAAAGGTGAACCCGATTCAGTCCATATTTTACGATAAGCAGCGGCAGAGCGTTTTGGGCGTGTGCGTAAGATGAAGCCATGTAGAAAGAACCACCAAATGAATCTGGGGACTTCAACGACGCGGGGATCTGCCAGAAATTCACCAAGATAGCGTCTTAATGCCGAGGCAGTCGGCGCATCTGGCGTGCCAAGGTTTGTCACAAGGACGCCGGTACAGGCTTCTGAGTCGTGTTTAAAGTCTGTGTTATCGATATAATTTGCCATGATGACTTTATATAGGAGCTGCAAGTGTTTGTAAAAAAAACCTTAGAATGTGATGCCTTTGTGGCGAATGACGGTTGTACCATACGTGAAATATTACACCCAAAAAATGACGCAATTGATTTGCCTTATTCATTGGCACTGGCGACGTTAGATATCGGTTCGAAAAGTTACCAACATAAACTGGAGCAGACAGAGGTTTACCATATATTGCAGGGTCATGGTCGAATGTTTATTGATAATGAAGACGATGAAGTGGGGGCAGGTGATGTCATTGTTATACCTGCTGAGGCGATTCAGTGGATTGAAAATATTGGTAGTGAACCGCTGATATTTTCTGCGATTGTTAGCCCTCCCTGGACGGAAGATGGTGATGTGAGGCTAAAGTAAAAGAGTGAAATTTTGTAATAAATGTGGTGCCGAAGTTACCGGGAAAATTCCGGCAGGGGATAATCGTCTACGTTACGTATGCATCTCCTGTGAAGAGATTCATTACCAAAATCCCAAGATAGTGGCAGGCTATATACCTGAATATGAGGGCAAGGTGCTGTTATGTAAACGTGCTATCAAACCACGATATGGTTACTGGACTTTACCTGCAGGATTTATGGAACTGGAAGAAACTTCTCCAGAAGCCGCATTGAGAGAGACACTTGAGGAAGCCAATGCAAGAGTGACTGTGACAGAGCTATATACGGTTATTAATCTTCCCTATGTAAGTCAGGTTTATATGATGTATCGCTCACAATTACTGGATCTGGATTTTTCTGCAGGAGCGGAAAGTCTGGAAGTTGAATTATTTGCTGAGGATGAAATTCCCTGGGACGATATTGCATTTACAACAGTGAAACATACACTGAAATTCTACTTTCAGGATCAGCGCAATAAAAGTTTCCATCTACACACAGGCGATATCTTCAAACAGGATGATGGCAGCTACGATTTCCAATCGGGGCCAGAACCCAGACATTAAAGAGTGATTACACTTATTAGCAAAGGTTTCTAGTCGTCGACCTCAAGCCACCTGGTGTAACTGCATTCATAGCGTTTTCCGTCCAGAGACACCTGATCCCCATGAGAAAATTCAGCATCATTCCAGTAACAATGCTCATTCTGTAGATCCATTTTTACAGTTGCTTCTTCACTCATGGGACCAAGAATTTCTGATGTTTTTTAGATGAATCAGGTGCTTCAACTTCTACAGCATTGCTGTTTGACATGGTATATCTCCTTGCAGGTTCGAGGTTAAGGATAAAACCTCTGGTGGATTTCTGCCAGTAGTTATTACTGTTTAAGTTAATATTTTGTTTGGGATGATGGGCTTAGATTAAGAATTGATTCCGCCTTTTAACGGCGTGATACTTTTCTTCGTCCAGACGAAAGAAAAGTAGGTTGCCGTACAGGGCAAGACCTAATATAAGTTGAAATATTGCTCTGTAATTAAGTCAAATAATAAAGAAAAGGCGAAACCAGACCTCTACCGTTTCATTGCATCAAAAAATTCTGCATTATTTTTGGTGGCTTTAAGTCTTTCCATTAGAAATTCCATTGCAGCCAAATCGTCCATCGGATGTAATAACTTGCGAAGGATCCATATCTTCTGCAGATCATCTTCAGGGGTCAATAATTCTTCGCGACGTGTGCCTGAGCGATTAATATTGATGGCAGGATAAATACGTTTTTCAGCAATATTTCTGTCCAGGTGCAGCTCCATGTTACCCGTACCTTTGAATTCCTCATAGATAACATCATCCATGCGTGATCCTGTATCAACCAGTGCGGTGGCAATGATGGTCAGACTGCCGCCTTCTTCAATATTACGGGCGGCACCAAAAAATCGTTTTGGTCTCTGTAATGCGTTGGCATCAACACCACCGGTAAGCACCTTGCCTGAGGCAGGAACCACGGTGTTGTAGGCACGAGCAAGACGAGTGATTGAGTCAAGCAAGATGACAACATCTTTTTTATGTTCAACCAGACGTTTCGCGCGTGCGATAACCATTTCAGCAACCTGGACATGGCGGCTTGCAGGTTCATCAAAGGTACTGGAGATGACTTCTGCCGTAGTGGTTCTCTCCATCTCGGTGACTTCTTCAGGACGTTCGTCAATTAGAAGAATAATCATATGACAGTCAGTATTGTTGTGAGCGATGGACTTTGCCAGACTTTGTAGCATCATTGTTTTACCCGCTTTCGGAGGTGAAACAATCAATCCACGTTGTCCTTTACCAATGGGTGACATCAGATCAATGATTCTTGGCGTGATGTCTTCGGTACTGCCGTTACCCATTTCCAGCGTCAATCTCTCATTGGCAAATAACGGAGTCAGATTTTCAAAAAGTATTTTACCCTTGGCTTTTTCTGGAGCTTCAAAATTTATTTCTTTAACTTTCAGCAGTGCAAAATAGCGTTCACTGTCTTTTGGCGGCCTGATTTTTCCGGCAATATTATCGCCGGTTCGCAGGTTAAATCGTCTTATCTGGCTCGGGGAGACGTATATATCATCTGGGCCTGCCAGATAGGAACTATCTGCTGATCTTAGAAATCCAAAACCATCCTGTAAAATTTCCAGTACCCCATCGCCATAGATATCTTCACCTTTTTTGGCATGTGCTTTGAGTATCTCAAAAATGACATCCTGTTTGCGGGATCTTGCCAGGCCATCAAGGCCAAGTTCTTCTGAGAGTGTAACGAGTTCTGTTGCGGGCTGTTGTTTAAGTTCGGTAAGGTTCATAGATGTGGTCTGGTTTCATATTGATATAGAATTGTGAAAACGTGCTTAAAACACGTTATGGATATAGATCCGCTTTGTTAAAAAACTTTTTTAAATAAAATATGTATTTGGTGAGCTGCGACTAAAACCGAGAAAGATTTTCTCTAGTTATGGGTTAAAGCTAGCATGTTGTTAGCCCTTCGTCCAGTAAAATTACAACTCAAATAGTACTATCGATAAACGCGGCGAGTTGAGATTTAGACAGCTGCCCAACTTTTGTGCCAATCACATCCCCATCCTTAAATATCATTAATGTTGGAATACCCCTGACGACATATTTCTGTGGTGTTTGCTGATTGTTATCAACATCCATCTTGGCGATGACTAATTTACCTTCATATTCACCAGAAATTTCTTCGAGTACGGGTGCAATAGCTTTACACGGTCCACACCATTCTGCCCAGTAATCGACCAGAACCGGTGTATCTGATTTTAATACTTCTTCTTCGAAGCTAGAATCTGTAACATGTATGATGTTTTCGCTCATTAATCTAGATTGTCCCTGTGTGCTTTTTGCGGAAAGAATCTTAATTTCAACGAAATTAAGACACGATTGCAAGCCAAACCGGTTATTTAAATTGAAATTCTTATGAATGCACCACATACGACGAATGTCGAATTCAGTCAGTTTGGTCTGGATGAGCGCTTACTCAAGTCACTTAATGACCATGACTTAACACACTGTACCCCGATACAGGCGGAATGTTTACCAATCACCCTTGCGGGGAAAGATGTTGCCGGGCAGGCACAGACGGGTACTGGTAAGACGGCGGCCTTTTTACTGGCAATCATGCAACATTTACTAAATAAGCCTGAACGCCCTGGACGAAGACAGCAGCAACCAAGAACAATCATCATTTCACCGACTAGGGAACTCGCCATCCAGATTCACAAAGATGCGGTGATGCTCAATGCCCATGCCGGCCTTACATTAGGCCTCGTTTATGGTGGCGTAGATTATGAAAAACAACGTAACAGTCTGAACGAGAAAATAGATATCCTGATTGGTACGCCAGGTCGTCTGATCGATTATCACAAGCAGAATGTATACAGTCTCAAGGGCATTGAGATTGTTGTTCTGGATGAGGCTGATCGCATGTTTGATCTGGGGTTTATCGCTGATATCAGATACATGTTCAGACGCATGCCGCCGCCTGAAAACAGGTTGAATATGTTGTTTTCAGCGACACTTTCACATCGGGTCACTGAACTGGCGTACGAACATATGAATAGTCCTGAGAAGGTCATTATTAATCCAGATCAGGTGACGGCTGAAAATGTGAAACAAACCATGTATCACGTTGCCAATGATGAAAAAATTTCCTTGCTTCTTGGGTTAATGAAACGAATTGACCCAAAACGCTCCATTGTTTTCGTCAATACAAAAAGAGCAGCGGAAAGAGTCTGGTCCTATCTCGAAGGCAATGGCTATCATTCGGCTGTTTTGTCTGGGGATGTACCACAGAAAAAACGGCAGCGACTATTCAGGGAATTCTCGGAAGGCAAACTTCCCGTGCTGGTCGCTACTGACCTGGCAGCAAGGGGCTTGCATGTTCCCGAAGTGAGCCACGTATTCAATTACGATTTACCCCAGAATGCCGAGGATTATGTGCATCGTATTGGTCGAACCGCGCGAGCAGGGGCCTCGGGTGATGCAGTTAGTTTTGCCTGTGAAGAATTTGTCTATTCACTGATGGAAATTGAAGAGTATATAGGTCATAAATTACCAGCTAGCGAGATAGTAGCTGATATGCTGGTTGAGCCGAAACCACCAGTGAAAATAGAACGCAAGCGTTCTGGAGGCGCAGGCAGAGGGCGAAACAGCGGCGGGGGTCGTAACAGGTCAAATAACAGATCCGCATCAAGAAGACATTAGTCTTGGGGATACATCCTTGTATCGCACGACATTTCACTTCGTGTAAAAGTCTCAAGATATAGCAGAAGGGCGTTTAGTGTGAGGAGTTTATTTGCTATTCTCACTCTTCATCATTAATTAAGCTGTTGGTATTAATCATTGGGGATGTCACATGCGAGGACATATTTGCGGAAAAACGATTAGTCTACTGATGCTACTATTTGCATTAAGTCAGGTAGTTTCATGTGGCCAAAAAGGCGATCTCTACCTCCCAGACGAACAGCAATCATCAATCTCACCTGCCAGTTTGTTTATCGCTTCATTGGCCTGATCTAAAATGACTATGTTTGCCTATCATAACGGCCAGCTTTGTGCCGAGGATGTGGTGCTTGCTGAAATCTCAAAACAATTCGGCACCCCCTGCTATGTCTATTCCAGATCAGCAATCGAGCAGCAATGGCAGGCGCTTGATTCAGCTTTGGCTGCGCAAAAACATCTGATCTGTTATGCCGTGAAGGCCAATTCAAATCTGGCCGTACTCAATATTCTGGCAAGACTCGGTTCAGGTTTTGATATTGTCTCTGTAGGCGAACTTGAACGCGTGCTTAAGGCCGGGGGAAAAGCGAGCAAAGTTGTTTTTTCTGGCGTTGGCAAAAAAGCCAGTGAAATGCAACGTGCACTGGAAGTCGGCATTAAGTGTTTTAACGTGGAGTCACTGGAAGAACTGGATCGTTTGAATGAGGTTGCTGGTGCTTTGGGCAAAGTCGCGCCGGTATCACTGCGTGTGAATCCGGATATTGATGCAGAGACACATCCATATATCGCCACAGGCCTGAAAGAAAATAAATTCGGCATTGCTTTCGAAGATGCGCTTACTGGCTATGAACGTGCGGACGGAATGGAACATCTAAATGTCATCGGTATCGATTGTCATATAGGTTCGCAAATCACCAGCATGTCACCTTTCATCGATGCGTTTGATCGTTTGCTGGGACTGGTGCAGAAAATAGAGGCAAGCGGCATCACATTTGAACATATTGATGTCGGCGGTGGACTAGGTATTTATTATCGAGATGAAACACCACCGTCAGCAGAGGAATATGCAGATGAAGTATGCGCAAAGTTTGCAGGGTCAGAATATGAACTTATCCTTGAGCCCGGTCGTAGCATCGTCGGCAATGCTGGTGTGTTATTAACGCAGGTTGAATTTCTAAAACGAACACCGGATAGAAATTTCGCCATTGTCGATGCAGCGATGAATGATTTATTGCGGCCTTCTCTATACAGTGCGTGGCACGATATTTTGCCTTTAAATGAGCAACAAGCTGACGCTGACGGGTTGGTCGATATTGTCGGCCCCATTTGTGAGACTGGGGATTTCCTCGGCAAGGAACGTCATTTAAATTTACAGGAAGACGATCTGTTAGCCGTTTGTTCAGCGGGGGCTTATGGTTTTACAATGGCATCGACCTACAATTCACGTCCGAAGATCTGTGAAGTTATGGTGGATGGGGATCAGGTTTTTGAGATCAGGAAGAGGGAGACTGTTGAAGAATTAATGACAGGAGAGTCGTTGATTCCTGATTAGTTGTTAATTGTCATTCTCTCGAAAGAGCGACTCATCGTCATACCGGTTCGAGACTGGTATGACGAATGAATTAAATAACTTCCTTATCCCTCAACATCTCAACCACCTTCTCTATGCAGTCTTCAACCGAGTCTTGATCCGTAGCTAAAACAAGATCAGCATTCTCCGGTGCTTCATAAGGAAACGAAACGCCTGGCAAAGTCCCTGTCTCAACGTTTGCTTCTGCGGCATAAAGACCACTGGGGTCACGTTGTTGGCAAACTTCCAGCGGTGGATTCAGATAAATAATAAAACAATTATCTTTGCCGATTATTTCTACAGCATGATCGCGTGATTCCTGATCGGGTGCTACAAATGCACCACAACATATCAGGCCTGAATCGTTAAGATATTTTGCGATATGAACGCTACGACGTAAGTTCTCAATACGACCTTCTTTATCACGTGGCAAATCTTTGCTGATGCCCAGGCGCATGGTTTTGCCATCGAGTACCGTACTGACTCGTCCCATATCAAATAGTCGACGTTCCAGAGCATGCGCCAGTGTAGTTTTTCCTGCACCGGATAATCCAACGAACAGGACAGTCACCGGTTTCTGTCCATAGCGCGCAGCTCTTTCTTCTTTAGTAACATGTCCCACAGAGTCCCGATGATGGTCATCCGAAATTTTTGTCTCTTTGCTTTGAACAGCGGTAATCATCCCCGCGCCGATAGTGACATTGCTCAAGCGGTCGATAATAATGAACGCGCCTGTTCCTTGATTTATCTTATAGTCATCAAAACAGATAGCTTGATCCAGAGTAACTTCACACAGTCCAATTTCATTTAATTGTAATGATGGAGATAACTCTTTCCCCAGGGTATTCACATTAATCTTGTGTTTCAACGCTGAGATGTGGCCGGTGATGTTTTTGTTTGCGTGTTTGAAATCATATTGTGTGCCAGGCAGCATAGCTTGCCCTGTCATCCAGATAATAGTGGCCTCAAATTTTTCCTGTATCGAAGGCAGATCATCGGTGTGCACCAACATGTCTCCGCGACTGATATCGATTTCATCTTCAAGGGTCAGCGTGATTGCCATCGGTGTAAAGGCTTGTTCCAGTTCTTCATCATAGGTGACGATGGATTTGATCTTGCTGGTTTTCCCTGAAGGGAGTGCGGTGACGTTGTCGCCTTTATGAACAATGCCGGAGGCCAATGTGCCACAGAACCCACGGAAGTTAAGATTGGGTCGGTTGACGTATTGAACGGGGAAACGCATATCTTCGTAATTGTGATCCGCAGAAATCTCTATGTTTTCCAGAATATGCATCAATGCATCCCCATCGTACCAGGGAGTTTTGTCACTGATGTTGACTACGTTATCGCCATTCAAGGCGGATAAGGGAATAAACTGTACATCACCTTGATCCAGTGTTTTGGCGAAAATGAGGTAATCCTGCTTAATGTTGTCATACACCTCTTTGCTGAAATCCACCATGTCCATTTTATTAATGGCAACGATGATATGTTTGATACCTAGTAGAGAAGTAATAAAACTATGGCGTCGGGTTTGAACCTGTACCCCATGTCGCGCATCAATCAAAATGATGGCCAGATCACAGTTGGAAGCGCCCGTTGCCATATTGCGGGTATATTGTTCATGCCCCGGGGTATCGGCAATAATGAATTTACGTTTGGCGGTGGAAAAATATCGGTACGCAACATCGATGGTTATACCCTGTTCTCTTTCTGCCTGTAGGCCATCCACCAGCAGTGCTAAATCAAACTCACCTTCGGTAGTTCCTGATTTAATGCTGTCAGCCTTGATTGATTCAAGCTGGTCTTCATAAATCATTTTTGAATCGTGCAGCAGGCGACCAATCAAGGTGCTTTTGCCATCATCAACACTGCCGCAGGTAAGCAGTTTTAATAGCTCTTTTCTCTCGTGCTGTGCGAGATAAGCGTCGATGTCTGTGCTGATTAAATCGGATTGATGTGACATGTATAAATGACCAGATAAATTAGTTAAGTGAATATTCTTAAATGAACATTCCTAGAAGTAACCTTCGCGTTTTTTCTTTTCCATGGAGCCTGATTGATCGCTGTCGATCAGACGTCCCTGACGCTCGGAAGTAGTAGTAAGTAGCATCTCCTGAATAATTTCAGGCAATGTGGTGGCTTCCGATTCCACCGCACCCGTGAGCGGGTAGCAACCCAGCGTTCTAAAACGTACGGTTTTCATTTCTGGTTCCTGACCTTCTGCCAAAGGCATGCGGTCATCATCGACCATAATATCGATACCTTCATAGTTAATGACGGGTCTTGGCTTGGCGTAATACAAGGGCACTATGTCGATCTTGTTCAAATGGATGTACTGCCAGATATCCAGTTCTGTCCAGTTGGAAAGAGGGAAGACACGAATACTTTCTCCCTTGTTAATCTTGCCATTGTATAAATTCCATAATTCCGGACGTTGGTTCTTTGGATCCCAACGATGTTTTTTGTCTCTGAATGAATATACGCGTTCCTTGGCTCTGGATTTTTCTTCATCTCGACGGGCTCCACCAAAGGCCGCGTCGAATTGATATTTATCAAGCGCTTGTTTCAAGGCCTGGGTCTTCATGATATCAGTGTGCTTCTGGCTGCCATGTGTAAAAGGACCAATGCCTGCGTCAACGCCTTCCTGGTTGATGTGAACGATCAGATCCAGACCTAGCTTTTCCATTTGCTGATCGCGAAACTCAATCATTTCACGAAATTTCCAGGTGGTATCTACGTGCATCAGCGGAAAGGGCAGCTTCCCGGGATAAAAGGCCTTAAGGGCAAGATGTAGCATGACAGTCGAGTCTTTGCCGATTGAATAAAGCATTACCGGTTTATCAAACTCGGCGGCAACTTCACGAATGATGTAAATGCTTTCGGCTTCAAGTTGTTTGAGATGTGTTAAGTTGTAATCAGCCATACAAAAATAATCTTTATTTACTTTGCGTTATACCTAGTAGTTATAAAGGGCGCAAAGTATAGTGC
>JAKZTI010000189.1:0-3651 GCA_047517145.1 Gammaproteobacteria bacterium | reverse complement strand
GTTGAGGAGGAGTCCATATACGGACGTTCAGATATATACAATAAGGAGCAACAAACGACCCAAAGTGAATATAAGGAATTATGTCATGGAATATAAATTACTCGGCAACACAGGCGAACGCGTATCGCAATTATGCTTCGGGACTATGTCCTTTGGTGGCGACGCAGATGAACAGATGTCTAAACAAATGTTCAATCACTGTCGTGATGCCGGGATCAATTTCTTCGATTGCGCCAACGTCTATTCGAAAGGCAAAGCTGAAGAAATATTGGGCAAACTGATTTCTTCATGCCGGAATGAAATCATTATTACCAGTAAAGCCTATTATCCAATGAGTGAAGATATCAATGCGCGCGGGGCTACACGGCAACACCTGCTTTCTGCTATCGAAGAAAGTCTAAAGCGTCTCAAAACAGACTATATTGATGTGTATTATATTCATAAATTCGATAAATGCGCAGATTTGGCAGACACACTCGGTGCCCTTGATACCTTGGTACAACAAGGCAAAATACGGTACCCAGCCGCAAGTAATTTCGCTGCATGGCAAGTCGAGAAAGCGCTGGGGATCTCTGCTAAAAATGACTTGACGAAATTTCGCTGTATACAACCAATGTATAACCTGGTTAAACGTCAGGCAGAAGTTGAAATTTTGCCCATGGCCGCTGCTGAAGGTCTGGCAGTTATGCCATACAGCCCATTGGGTGGCGGTTTACTTGCAGGGAAATATGGTATTAATAAGCGACCTGAAAGCGGACGTTTGATGGAGAACAAAACTTACCAAGCTCGCTACGGAGCGAAAACAGATTTTCAAGTTGCGGAGAGATTTTCAGATTTTGCCAAAGAACGTGGTTACAACGCAGCGTCACTGGCAGTCGCTTGGGTCAGTAGCCACCCTGCAGTCACTGCACCCATCATCGGAGCACGTAATTTGATACAGCTTAAAGGCTCGCTTAAATCCGTAGAAATCAGCATGACGGAAGAACTACGGGCAGAGATTTCCGCGCTTTCACCTACCCCCCCACCAGCCACCGATCGTAACGAAGAAGTAACGGAACATAACTGTAGTACGAGATAACCTATCCCTTACTCCGTGTAAATAGTATTGTCTTTTTTTATTCTATTACATCGTCGCTCCTCTGCATCCATGCAGCCGCGGCATACAGTACATCCTGTAACATCGTCGTTTGTATGCTCCTCGGCAATTGCTCGGTCTTTGTTCCTGACGCGACTCTACCACTCACATCCGTGTGAGTGTCCTGGCATTACCCTAATAAGCTACATCCATGTAACGATGCACAAACGGCATACATTACGTCCTTGTACATCGCCACTCCTCTGCATCCATGCAGCCGCGGCATACAGTACATCCTGTACATAAAAAAAGGCCTGCAAGCAGGCCTTTCAAAATGAACAATGCATACTGAGCTTAGTGAGACTTGATTTTTTCCTTAATCCTAGCTGCCTTACCCGTGCGTTCGCGCATGTAATACAATTTAGCACGTCGTACATCACCACGGCGCTTGACCTCAATGTCTGCAATGGCGTGACTATATGTCTGGAAAACACGTTCAACGCCTTCTCCATGAGACATTTTACGCACTGTAAAGGCTGAATTTAGACCGCGATTTTTTTTCGCAATCACAACACCTTCAAATGCCTGCAGACGTTCTCTTTGTCCTTCTTTTACCTTTACCTGAACAACGACTGTATCGCCCGGTGCAAAATCCGGCACTTTTCGTGTCATTTGTTCTGCATCAAGCTGTTCTATAATATTACTCATCTTACTAACTCCACTTAAATAATTTTTTATTTCAAATACTCTTGCTTAAATGATTCCAGTAAATCTTGTTGCTCATCATTCAACTGTAAACTTTCCAATAAATCTGGTCTTCTTAACCACGTCCGCCCCAGAGCTTGTTGTAAACGCCAAGACCTTATGTCTTCATGGTTCCCACTCACTAAAACATCCGGCACCTGCTGTCCATCTATTTCTTCGGGCCGCGTAAAATGAGGATAATCAAGTAAGCCATCAAAAAACGAATCTTCACTTGCCGAATCTTCATGACCCAGGGCACCCGGTAATGTTCTGGTTAGCACATCAATCAGCACCATTGCGGGCAATTCCCCGCCACTCAGAACATAGTCACCGATAGACCATTCCTCATCAACTTCCTTATCAATGACACGTTCATCTATTCCTTCGTAACGCCCAGCAATCAAAATTAGATGTTTTCGCTGCGCTAATTCCATAACGCCTTGCTGATCCAGTTTTCTACCCTGCGGACTCAGATGTATCACATGCGGCGTATTTCCCTGGTCAAACTCACCACGCGCATCTGTAATCGCTGCACTCAATGGCTCTGCCATCATCACCATCCCTGGACCACCCCCGTAGGGTCGATCATCCACCGTCCTGTGATTATCATTTGTATAATCTCTGGGATTCCAGGTGTTGACCTTAAGCAAGCCTCGCTTCACTGCGCGACTGGTAATTCCATACTCGGTGACGGTGTTCACCATCTCCGGAAATAAAGTTATTACTTCAATCTGTAACATTCAAGCAGCCCAGCATCGATTGTTAATAATCAGATTGCCAATCAACCTGTATCACACCTTGTTCAGTATCGACGTCTTTAATATAGACATCCTGTACATAGGGTATCAAATATCGCTGCTTATCGTCTCCGACAACCAGTACATCATTTGCACCCGTCTCGAGGAGTTCTTTGACTACTCCAAGTACTTCATTCTGTTGATTGATGACCTGCATATTAATCAGATCATGCCAGTAAAATTCACCCTCTTTGGGTTCGGGTAACTGATCCCTGTCAATGGCTATCTCTGAACTGACCAGGGCCATGGCCTCATCTCTGTCAGAAATTCCCTCTAAGGAAGCAACCAGACCCTTTCCCCGTGGCTTGCCTTCCAGTAATTGTACTTCCTGCCATTCTTCACTCTGTTTAACTAACCAGGGGCCATAATCAAAAATATTTTGCCTTGGCCGTGTGAATGACAAAATCTTCAGCCAGCCCTTGATGCCGTGTACGCCGACAATCTTTCCAATAATTATGATACTAGCTTCATCCTGCATATTCACCACTCATGCAGTCTTGCTTATACGAACCTCATTACAGAGAGTTCGAGAATAAATCAGGCGCTCGCGTTAAGTTTGATCAATTTAGAAACGCGATCTGAAATCTGTGCGCCCTGACTCTGCCAATGCTCTACACGGCTACCATCCATTTTCAGGGTCTCTTCATTTCCAGTTGCACCTGGATTATAAAAACCAACGCGTTCTATATACCGACCATCGCGCTTCATGCGACTGTCTGTGACTACAATGTGATAGAAGGGCTTTTTCTTTGCCCCGGTACGTGATAATCGAATGGTTACCATTCATTAACCTCTTTAAATTAGCCAATTACTAAAATTTGCTTGTTACAATCCCAGCAGACGAATAGTCATGCCCTAAAAAAATGCGGTATTGTACGGCATATTAATGAAAAATAAAGCATTTCAGCGTATTAGAGACAACCAGTTCATGCGACAAAACAAGCAAGTCGGCCAGCAAAAGACAGAAACCCGGAATATGCTCAAAACAGTGCGGGCAAAACTACCTGAAGCTACTCGCATGGGCCACAGTAATTC
>JAKZTI010000188.1:0-3812 GCA_047517145.1 Gammaproteobacteria bacterium | reverse complement strand
CTGTTGACCAGTCATGGTCGCCATAGATTATCAGGACAGGTTTCTTTATCTTTTCGTAGTGCTGTTTTTCCAATTCCCATTTGGGAAAGTTGCGGATGAGTGACATGAAAGCAAGATAATGACGTGGGCGATTCCCCACGTTGTCAATTTCACGCATTAATGCATTTGGTAAAACAGAAGGGTCATAAACACCTCCACGCATAATATTCAGAAACGCTGGAAATACTCGCAGCCGCCAGTTTGTGGCACCTAACAATGGAATATTATTCATACCGAAAAGCAATCTTCCAACCCATGAGCCTCTGCCAACGCCTAAACCTCCACCGTAGTCATAAGGATTAATTGAAACAGCCTGTTTAATTCTTGAATTATTTTTTGCTACAAGCATTAAAGCAAGAGTAGCGCCGATCGATTCTCCTGCGACTGTGGCGTTCTGAATATTCAGATTATCAAGAAACTGTTCAATCATTTTTAGTAAGTATTGCGGGGTATATTCTGTATCCGGGATATCCGAATAGCCGTGTCCAGGATAGTCAATGGCATAGACTGTAAATCGTTCCGATAATAACGGGATCATCTTTTGGAACATGTCCAGTTGTGTCCGGAGGGTATGCAGTAGTATTAGTGGTTCACCTGTTCCGGTTTTAATAAATCGAAGTTTGACGCCATCAATTTCGAGATGTTGAATAGGGATATTGGGTGCCCACGAAAGCTGCTTGGGTTCCTTCGGTGTTGTGCGCAAGGCTTCCACAAGATAGGAAACAATAACTGGTGCAATCGAAATCGCTACGATGAAAAGTACAGTATTCGTCATGATTCTTCCTCCTTACAATGGTTAATTAACGACATGATTCATTGCACAGATAATTGTTACGCCAAAAAACATTTACCGAATGCCAGTAATAATTTGGGGTTGCCCTTTATCCTGATCTTTCTGCGGACTAAAGCCGAAACGATGTGTGTCTCTTTGCGTATGAAATTTATCCAGGTGCGGGTATCGGCATTAACAATTAAATCTGCCTTGCCTTGATGACCTTCCTCAACCGTCAGGGTTTGATTCTTTATTGAGATTGTCACTTGCCGATCTTCTTCACCACCAAAGTGGAAGTGGTAGACAACATCCATTCCCTTGGCCTGTCCGCGTTGAAATAACAAACCGAGGCCATTTAGAAAGCCATCAAGGTTGTTCGGTCGCAGACTATTCCTGGCAAAGTGAACCGTTTTATGTGGAAAACGCTTTTTAACATGGGCCTGGGCATCTGAATTTTGGACGACATAAATAGGTTCTTCCTTAGCTTGTAAAGGTTTAACAACCTGCTTTACGAAATCTGAACGTTTGGCAAGGAAGGGACCGATCACATCTTCGCCGGCCGGACAAACAGAAAGACAATAAGCAGCTTTATAGTTGGCACCAAAGCTCAGGCTTTGCCAGACAGAAGCAGATTCCGAGTCATTGACCTTGTCGCGGTATTGCCTTGCATTCTTACTGTCGGCAATGTCTTCTGCCCAATTGGTGAAGCCACCCATGAATTCCTTGTAGTTGTGTGTGTAACAGGCAGAGAAATCAAAACCACCATCCGATTTAATCGCACCAACCGGGCAGGCTGATACACAGAGCTTGCATTCAAGACATGGGTTGTAATCTATTTCTTTTGAATATTCGGTTATCTCAACATCCGTGATCACCGTACCAAGTAAAATAAAATTACCAAACTTTGGATGGATCACATTACGGTGTATGCCGATCTTGCCAAGCCCTGCGGCCTGGGCCACCAGCTTGTGCGAGATTACCCATAACTTGCCCGGGAACTCATCCATCTCCATCGGGAAACCCATGGACGGGTTAATGGCACGCACACCTTTTGCTTCCAGTGCGCTGACGATCTCTCTTGCCACCTCATTGACATGGTCACCGGTATGATGAAATTCAAGATTTGCAATCGAGCGTGCCGGTGTACGGATTGGTTCGCGATTCATTTTGCAAACAATACCAATGAGACTTTTTGCCCACGGTGTGTATTTTTCTATCTCCGCCAGATCAGGTGCCAGATCCGGGTGAGAGACAGAGACAAAGCCAACATCATCGGCGCCAGCTGCAAGACAAACCTCTCTTAACCAATTTACATCCAGATTCTCTGTGTCGCCAAAGGAAATGGGTTTAATGTTTTCAATATTAAATTTTTCAATCGTTGGATGTATAGCTGTGCTCATATCGTTCTCAATTTATTTGTATATACAAGTAATTAGTTAAATTTTTTTTACCGCTCAGTCATGCTGTTTTTTATAATTTCATATCCAGCTGTTTAATATCTTTTACCAGTTGATTGCCCAGTAATTTTTCCGTCTTTTTCTGTGCCTCTTTCCAGGCAGGGTAGATCTTTTTCAACATCTTCTTTCCATCAGTTGTGACGGATAAGTGGTAAGACCGACCATCCACAGACGGGGTAGATTGGATCCAGCCGCGGGTAATAATGCGTTCAAGATTACGACTGAGAGTGGATGTATCTATCTGGGCGATTTTGCTGAGCTCAGATGGCGTAATGTTTTCAAAGCGCCAGACGATGATCAGTAGATTTATCTGACTCAGCTTGGCCTTGAACGGCCGTAGGCCATCATCATAATAAGCAGAAACGATACGGTTTAAGCGCCGTACACGGAAACCAAGGCAGTCAGTCGCCATCGTCGAGAGGAGCTCAGTATCAGTTTTATTCGCCATATCCCATATAATTGTATATACAACTAGTTTTGTCAAGGTCTTTTTTACCCTAAATTTAAAAATAATCGCGGTAAGTTTAGGTTTTCATTTGATAAACGCTTTGGCTTGCGTGGATAATGACAGGTGTCAGGATGATCCAACAATAAGGGGCTTTCATTATGACGAGCAAACATTTATCTGTGGCTGGTGCTTTAATTTTTATTGTTGCCTTTGTTGGCATGGCACTGGTGATGCTGGGAACTCTACCTGCTGTGGTTTTTTCTGTAGCCTCAATTGGCGGGTTCATTCTTTGGATGTTCACAATTTATCGAACGCCGATTGATACGCAAAAAATTATTGTTCCATATTTATTAACAATTATATTTTTTATCATTCATGTTTATGAGGAATATGTGACTGATTTTGAAGTGGCGATCACAGACATCACTGGCTTCCACATGTTGGAGAAAAACTTTCTGACGGTTGCTGCTTTTCTTGCACCTGTTCTATGGATTACAGGTGCGATTCTGATTATCAAAAAGACGCACATTGGTTTTTATTTTCTTAGCTTGATGTATGTGGCGATGATGTTTGCTGAGTTATCACACTTCATTTTTCCGTTTATGGAGGACGGTACCTTCCATTATGTCTCTGGCATGTATACGGCGGCGATTCCACTGTTTCCCGCGGCGTATGGTTTTTATATTACGATGGGTGAGATTAAGAAGGTGCGATTGAATAAGTATTATGAATAAACAAACAGCCCAATCACCTTTTATTAACCATGTTTCCTGGGGTCGTATGGAAGTTGATGGTGTGGGTGTGGGGAAGGATTTCAAGCTATGGCCGGGTGGCGGTCGGCAATGGGACTGGCGGGAAACCGGCACACATCATGTGCCCGGAATTCAACCCGCTGATGTTGAAGAGTTACTCGACAATGGTAGCCAAGCAATTGTGCTAAGCCGAGGTATGTGGCTAGCATTGCAAACCTGTCAGGAGACTATTGATCTGCTTGATGAGAAACATGTTCCAGTACATATTGTCGAGACGAAGGCAGCAGCAAAAATTTATAACGATTTAGTCTCGGGCGGGGAGGCTGTTGGTGGTTTATTTCATT
>JAKZTI010000187.1:0-6686 GCA_047517145.1 Gammaproteobacteria bacterium | reverse complement strand
CATCGTGTAACGGTTCTGTGTGCCGCGCCCAACGTAAACGCTATCGTAGTGAAAATGGTTGTATCCACCCTTCGCCATGCAGCGAAGCCATCTTTTGTCAAACGTAATAACTGGACCACCGAGAAATTCTTCGTAAAACTGCATCGTTCGCTGGCTATCCACAACATCAAGAATCGGCTTAGCATGTGCCACCTCAGTTTGCCGAAAGAAACTAAATGTCTGATTCGCTTCGCCGATGATACCCTCTTCAACCGGAGTATCCAACTTTAACCCACCGCTTTGCGAAATAGCTTGCAATGTCCAATGTGCAGCTTTCTCCGCATGCGCCCGCGGATGGAAGCCTCGAATAAAGAGATACCCATCCTCACGCATCTTTCTGTGCAACGCACCCGGATTATTGAGAAGTGAGGTAGAATCTGCTAATTCGACGATCTCCTCACCAAAATGAAGACGATGCTCACCGAATTCAAAGGGTGTTCCTGTTGCGATTTTTTTCGGTTTGTTCAATATCATCATATCTTTACGCAATAAGTAGTTTTGGACTTGTATATGAAAAGTAATGAGGGAAAATGTTTGGCTGTTAGTGCAGTATTTTTTTTCATACCCATTCTTTTCGTCTGGATTCAATAGTATCACATTCAATCAGGTCAGTTTGTAGTAGTTGTCGGCACACATTAATATTTTCAATAGATTGTTTAACAGTTTTAATGAATTGGTTATGGGCGTGCGGTGATACTACAATTTTCTGTATAAGTTTGGCTGCAGAATCTATCTTTAATTGCCAAGAGTCTTGCGGAGGTGATATAGCTCGGTATTTTTCATCAAGATGATGAAAATTAGAAGGATGAAGTTGGGTGAAGGTATATGCAATGGTGGGTGTTGACCTTAAGATACGTATTTCTGATTCGTCTTTAAAGTCTTCTAATTTGTAGAAAAAACATAGCCTATCATACCCATTGTGTAAGTATTTTTCCTCCATTTCAAAATCTGTAGGCTTATTGTCCATATATTTAATCGGTTTAATAATGATTTGAGGGAAAAAACTTTGGTCCTCTGCTATTGCACCTAAGCTTTTGCCTGAAAAAGATTCGTGGTAGCTTATAAGATTAGTCTCTATGGCACTTATACAATTCAACAATAATTCGGCGTTTGTTTTTATGGCAACGCCTTCACCACCGTATGTATATCTGTCCCACATAGCAGCGTTTTCATTTTGAGCATTATGCCATGAGGATATGTATGTTGTTTCATAGTATTTTTGCATTGCATATTGAATGCTATCTTGGTAGGTGTTAGGTAGTTTAGATAAAATCTGTTTTAGAATAGCCCCCTCGGATTTATCAGAAAAATTGCGAACGCTGATTAAAGGTATGTGATTGTTCATAAGAATTTCACACAAAGAGGAAAAACTCATGTATCTCCAAAGTGTGATATTTTCATCAGGTTCTAAATCAAGTGGGATATTTTCAAAGTTTATTTCATAATTTTCCATATATTCACCTTTAAGACTGGTAGTAAAAACTGCTTATTGCGAATTTTTACCCACAAATAAAAACTGCCCGATTGAAAAAGGCTGATTAACAACAGTTCAATTCAAGTTTAGGAACTTAATTGATGTGCGTCCAGAGATTTTTGTGAGTTTAGCCACTACAGTGTTAGAAAAGTTATGACTTCTCGGTAGGAGGGCGACCTTTAGCGATTGGCGTCCACCTTAAAGCCGCTCCTACATATACTGTTAAGACATATCTGACAGCGCACTAGCATTTTGATACGAGAAAACCAACGGCAGATGCTCATCATCCACCAACACGTCGCCGACCTTCAATTTCCCAAACACTTCATCGGGCAGCGCGCTTTTCTTACCATTGAATGTGGCATCCTCCGGCATAAAGAGCATAGCAAACGCACGACGAGGGTGCGTCGTCATATTCGGTCCCGCCGCGTGAGCGACCATCCCGCTGATGAACACACCTGCTCCCGCTTTCATCTCAGCGGCGTAGGGCTCAACCTCCGCCCACTGTGGATATTCGCGGAACAGTTCACCGATGCCAGCCTGTCCGAGACTTCCGCCAACCTCAAAGCCGCTCATCTTATGTGTGCCGGGCAGAAAATACAAGCAGCCGTTCTGAACCGTTGTATCGTCAAGTGCTATCCAGAACATGATTGCCTGATGTGAATAAAACGGATCATAAGGATTATCAACATGGAAGTTCGTTGGATTTGCCCACGGTTGCTTAACCATCGCGTGGTCGTGATACAATCGCACACCCGAAGTGCCGGCGAGATCTGTCGCCAACTTACCCAACTGGGGGTCAAGAATCAACTGTTTAATCTTCTCGCTCGTCTTCCACAAATTGACGCATTGAACGAAGACGTTCTTGTAGTAACCGTCTTTTCCCCTTTGATTGTGATAGGTATCATCACGGCTTACATGTTGTGCGACAGCTTCGTCAACAGCATTCTGCCACGATGACAACTCGGAACCTGTCAAGAAATCGTCAATAATCAGAAATCCATTTTTACGGTAAAATACAATCTGATCGCTCGTAAGTTGTGTATTCATGGCATCTTAGGTGATCGGATGTTTCAGTAACAACACCCTTGGAAGCTTTGCTAATACGACGTAATTCCTCAACCAGTTTCTTAAACTCTGGCGAGGTAAGATTATCTGCTGTGATATGTAAAGAAACTTCTTTTGGAACAAAACTTTTTCACGATGATTTCTTTTTGTCCAATAATGAACATTTGCTACTGACTCCTTTCTCATGAGTTCATTCCTGATTTTATAGAAAATCCAGACGACACACAGGAGACATATCAGGCGAAACATGAAAATACAGTTGTGATTTTGGATGTGATCAACTCATGGAATTTGCGACTATTACAAGGTCTAATATATTAATTTTGCCATCATTATTTAGGTCTGCTTTAGCATCAAATTTCTCAAATGCCTTGGCAACAAGGACCAAGTCTAAGATATTTATCTCTCCATCTTGATTTACATCAGGATCAACTGGCAACTGTTCATCTGAAATCTGAAATCTAACAATTTCAGTGAAGTCGTATGCAGTACTATTTTGAGCTCGATCAACTATTGTGCAACTGGTAATACCCCATTTACCGGGTGCGCTGCCTTCAGGTAAAATAAATTTAAAACTTAGTTGCTCCCACTTAGTAACATCATAGTCTGGATACATTCCATCTTGTAGTCTGCCATTCTGTAGTCTGTTAAAAATATGTTGAAAAACATTACCGTGAGGATCCCTTGTATAAAACACTGCTTGATGAGGTCCACTAATATTATCCTTCATTCTGAAAGATATTTCAACATTTGTCTCGCCATTAGGTGCTTCTGGATTCGTAGGTGTTGCTTTCACATAAATATTGTTGACATCTAATTCAGGAGGATCCGTATCGGGCATTGTCGTTTCTATATAAATACTAGGGGCAGGCTCATCGGCAGCATATTTTTCATGGCCTTCATTTGGTATGTCTGGAACTTGACCAGAAAAATATATACTTGTTTCACGGGCTATATGATCTTGCATAATTATTTGAGTTACCTCATATTCACCAGATGGGTAGTATTCTGGTATATGTTTATAGGTATGTGCGTATCCAGAATTTTTATCCCAATTCCCACCACCTACCCATAACGAATATATATCGTTGTCTGTTTTATTATTCAGTATACAGATTATTCCGCCACGTTGAATATCATAATTGTCGTATGCTTTCCATTTAACATGCAATAGGTTGTAAGGTTCACCCTTATTATTAACAACTTTAGATACTTCCATCTCTACTGTGTTTGGTATATACACTGGAGGCTCATTATCGGCAAGCGGGTTATCTATAAACAACTTCCATCCAAAATGATTAGGAGAAATATGCCTTGCATTAGATGATGAATCATATATACTAAGACTACCTGAAAACCAATATCCATGTGTTACATGTTTTGAAAATACAAAATCATTTACCAATCTATATCCAGATTTTACTCTATTGCCATTATTGTCTACAGGGTAAAAATGCATATATCTCGGCAGCCCATCTTCAGCTGTTAGTAGACCATAAACCGCTGATGCTGCATCCATATTATTAGCGTCAGGAATTTTATGCAGCTCAATTTCTATATGTACGTGCTTGTCCTCTTTAGGATCCCCCTTAACAGTGATGTCTACAGATTTAATTCTATTAGCATAAACATAATCAGGCCACAAGTTATACACCTCAAAAGTAAGGTCTTCTCGGATAATCGAAATATATCGGTTTCCATGCATTACACGTTGCTGGATGAACTCATATTTAGCAGACGCGTGCGTTCTAAACTTATCAGGGTTAATAATATAATAACTGATGCTTTCTGCCATATCCTCGTCAGGATTATGATTATGAGCATAAGCAGAAACGAACTGAGTATCTTGTTCAGTATACCATTTCTCATTATTATCTTGCTTCCACTCGCCTAATGCAATCCAATCTTGCTTAAGTTGATCATCAAATGTATATGCCCATAAGAAATGAGACTTTTCATGTGCAATAAGTCTATAGATATAGTGAATATTACCACCTTTAAAAGCACCTTCCATGAACTCAATATATCCAGCATGAGGCCAGGCAACTGCTAGTGCATCAGGATATAATGGGTGAAACGTCCCATCTTTTCTACGAATGATGTATTTCAGACCTTCAGTTTTTCGCATGCCTTCAGGGAATTCTTCTAATATTGAAATTAAATAAATTAATTCTTCAGGCTTGAATGGTTCAAATCTTCCACTATGTTCACCTGTAGTGTGCCTTGTGAGTTCTACATAATCATGAACCTGCACACTTACCCCATATCGTTCGTTTAATATACGGTTGATGCGCTCTGTATTAATGCCATTATCGCTAATGAATCTAAGCAACGCACGATGAAGTCGTTTTGAGAAGATTTTTCCTTGAACGCCATCAACTTTAGCTAATAGCGGGTTCGCATATTGAAAGGCTGATAATGATATCTCTACTTCCTTTATATCCCCTTGAATTTTAATGTTGATGTCATTATGTATATGCTGATCAACAACCGTCCAATATGAAACTGCATCATATCTATCTGCAATGGCACCAAATGTATTAAGCAATGCTGCTGCGTGAGCAGGTTCTACATCATCATCTAAATACACATTGTATTTATCTTTTAAAATTAGCGACGCACTATGATGCGATATCTGCTTTAAATCCCCTAGCAATTCTATGTGAATTGGATCAACCGGTGTATAACTCTCAACACCTTCAGGTGTTTCATTAGATTCCCAGTGGTATTCAAAGGCAAACGCTGAAACTATAACTGTACTTCCATAGACTAATTTAACCGTGATTAATATTGTAATTAATAACTTTGTAAATCTAATATTTTTCATTAAAGCAATACCTCTGCCAAAAATAGTTGACAAACTTACGCAAATGCGTTTGCTTGTACCCGTTTCGCCTTTCCATTAACCGGTGGGGACCGCGGTTTGAAACGTCACATGTAACTCGTAAGGTCTCATAGGAAAACTGCATAAGTCCTAAGATTTTTCATAGGAACTCACCCTTGGTTTCCAACCTTCCGAATCCAGCAAGGACGCACCTCAAATTATGGGTTGCCCTCAATCATAATTACTTGGTCGATGGTCGCCGAGGAGCCGTCTCTGCCGAGGGTTCGCTTGGGCGAGGATTGATTCATCAAACTGAAATTTATTCAGATAGGGTGGGTATTTCTGTGTAATCATCCGTTTAGCAAAGTGTACCTGCAGGAGGTAACGGGTTTCGTCAGTCGTATTGGCAGAACCACGATGCCAAACCTCACTGCGAAAGAGCACCACATCCCCCGCATTGCATAAGATACTCTCTTCTGTCCGGTTATTCCATTCGGTTTTTCCGCCTGGGGAACAACCGGAGAAATGACTGCCCGGGACAAACTTCGTCGGTCCCAATTCCTCGGACATATCATTGAGATAGTAATGGGCGGTGGTGATGAAGATTGGGATTTTGACGCGTGGATCGGAACGAATGTCTGCTGGTAAGGGAACTGGCAGCCAATCCGTATGTAACCCTTGATCCGGACGTCCCGGACCTGTCAACCACGATTGCATTCCGATGCAATGGCAATCACCGCCGTGAGTCTCTTCTGCAACCTCAATAATCGGTGATTTGTCAAGAAATAGAAGAAATAGCGGATCTCGATTAAACGAGTTATTGATGATTTTATTGAGGAATTTACCACCATTTTCAGGCGTTTGGTGTGTATCCATGTACTCTGGGATCGCCTGTAATCGATCCATAGTTGCTCGCAATTGAGCGACTTCCTCAGCATCAAGCACACCGGGGAAATAGACATAACCATCCTTTTCCAGTGCTTCAACTTGGCTTTCTAAGTCGTTGTAGGCAACGAGTGAGAGAGCTTTCGCCATTTTCGGTACTCCTTAAGGATTTTAAAAATTGTCCAAAGTTTAGTAATTTAAGGCGCACTGCAGGCTGTCCAACCATCTGAAGATAGCAAGATGCCCCTCAAAGGCGAGGTTAGAAAACTCGCCAGCGGAAAGTAGGATTGCTACAGTTATTCTGCTAATACAATAACACCGCACCCGATACGCGCACCTGCATCGCCTGAGGGTTGTGAGGTGAAATCGTCCACGCCAGCATGAACAATGATACCT
>JAKZTI010000186.1:0-24207 GCA_047517145.1 Gammaproteobacteria bacterium | reverse complement strand
CTATTAAAATATATTAACTGGTCATCTGCGTCGCCAATGCCTTCAGGCGACCTCTTACCGAAGCATCAATAACTGTGTCACCTGCCCGTATTACCACACCGCCGATTAACGAATCATCAACTTCGTGGGCGATTTCTACTTTTCTACCTAGACGTTTTGCCATCACCTCGGATATCGTGGCCTGCTGTTCCGGTGCCAGTTCATAGGCTGAGGTCACACCAACCTCAATCACGCCTTCGGCTTCAGCTCGAAGTTGCTCATACAATCTGTTTACTTCAGGGATGATCGTCAGCCGTCCAGCATCAGCAAGCACCTTGACCAGATTGCTACCTGTCTCACTCAATGACTCGCCACACACATCCTGAATAAAATCAGATAATGCGGCAGCATCCAGTTTTGGATTGCTAAGCACTGTTTTCATTTGAGGATCCGTCACAACGACTTCAAGTAGCCCTAACATCTCAGACCACTCGGTCAGCTTGCTTTCTTCACTCGCCGTTTCAAACACGGCTTGGGCGTAAGGTCGGGCAACTGTTGTATTTTCCTGCATTTATTCTGCTTACCTTAAATGAGCCTACAAACTGGCACTGATTTTATCGAGCACTTCGTTATGCGCATTTTTATCTACTTCTCTCATCAATATTTGTTCGGCACCGGCAATCGCCAGGGCTGATACTTCAGTGCGTAATGTCTCTTTCGCCTCCTGGCGTTCCTGTTCAATCTCAACTCTTGCTGCGTGCAGAATGCGCTCACCTTCTTCACGCGCATCATCTTTGGCTGCCTCAACAATCTCATCATGACGTTTTTGCGCCTGATCGATGAATTCCTTGGATTTTTCTTTACCCTCACGCAGAATTTCAGTTGATCTCTTTTCTGCAAGCTCAAGTTCATGATGACCCTTTTCTGCTTCAGCCAGACCGTCTGCAATTTTCTTGGTGCGTTCGTTCAGCGCGTTCATGATGGGTGGCCAGACATACTTCATGGTGAACACCACAAACAGGAAGAATGAAAATGATTGGGCGAATAATGTGACTGTGATATTCATACTTGACCCTCAGTAACCGGTTGGATATTTCTAACCAGCAGTAGGTGCTACTGCGAACAGTATGTACAATGCGATACCCACTGCAATCATCGGTACAGCATCAACCAGACCCATAACGATGAAAAACTGAGTACGCAGCATCGGGATCAGTTCGGGCTGACGAGCAGCACCTTCCAGAAACCGACCGCCGAGAATACCGATACCTACAGCTGCACCCAAGGCACCTAGACCCATCATTAAAGAGCCTGCGATAAATAATAATGCTTGTTCCATTTCTATCTCCTGTAACTTTGTAAAACGTAACTGTTAAAAATATTTATTCAATTCCCGCCAACTCCCTAGTGCTCCTGATGCGCCATCTCCATATACACAATCGTCAAGGTCATGAAAATGAACGCCTGTAGGGTAATAATCAATATATGAAAAATTGCCCAACCTAACTGTAAAAACACACCAAATATCCCCATGCCCACACCAGCACTATACATTAAAGCAATTAAGATAAAGATGGTTTCACCTGCGTACATGTTACCGAACAATCGTAACGACAATGAGATTGGCTTGGCGATTAATGACACCCCTTCTAGAATCAAGTTAACGGGTAAGCCCATTTTGCCAAAAGGCTGAAAGGCCAATTCCCCAAGAAAACCACCGATGCCTTTGATCTTGATGCTGTAATAAATCATCAAAAAGAACACGGCGAAGGCCATACCGAAGGTTATATTGGGATCTGTGGTTGCGACCACCTTGAAATAAACATGATGCGGATCCATACCAAAAGCATGATGACCCACTTGTTGCGCCAACATTGGCAACCAGTCCACTGGCACCAGATCCATCAAGTTCATCAGGAATACCCAACAAAAAATAGTTAAGGCCATGGGGGCAACTAAATCATTTTTCGCACTGAATGAACCTTTAACACTGTCATCAACAAATTCAACGATCCATTCAACAAAATTTTGTAATCCACCAGGAACCCCAGCTGTTGCCTGCTTGGCTGCCTTACGGAAAAAGTAGAAAAATACCAATCCGAGGAAAACAGACCAGGCCAGAGAATCAACCTGCAAGGCCCAGAATCCCATCTCCTTGATCTCTTCGGCACTGTGCGCAAGGCCCCAACTACCATCCGCATGCTGGCCATAAGTCAGGTTGGTCAGATGATGCTTTATATATGCAGTTGAAGTTAAGCCTTCGGAAGACATTCAATTTATCTCAAATATTATTAATATTGTTTCTAGTTTTTACTAGATATGGCCAATCCAGCTAAATTTATAATCATTATTAGTATGTACGCAGCGAAAAATGAAACCGCGTGCAATGACTTTATTAATGCAAAGCAGATTGCAAACATTGCCATTGCTAATAAAAATTTTTGCGCCTCAGCGATATAAAAACGACTCAATATCAATTGCGGCGTTTTCGATTCCTCGCTTCTTAATGCACTTTTGACGAAGTAAATATTCGGCAAAATATAAACTATGCTGCCTAAAAAGACAGAATATGCAATGATTAACCCGCAATATGCATATGACAGGAGCGCTATCACAACCGTAACGATTAGCTGAACATAAACTAATCTAAATGCAGCGGTTTTACTTATTGTTATTTCTTTATTACTGCTCAACCACTGCTTCTCCGAGATTTTAACAACTGTCGATGCCAATCTTCGGAATTACCCCATGCCACTAATTTGGGGCTGAATAGCTGGTCCCTCCAGCGTAAGACCCTGATTATAATCAGCTAAGCATGGCTTATCAACGACGATCACCAATAAAAACCTCATAATTTGTTGATAAGCTCCATACATCGCTAGTCATCAACAGATAACTATTTTATTTTATTCAAAATTCCATCTAACTCGTCCAATGAGTGGTAACTGATCTCCAATATCCCCTTACCGCTTTTATTATGTTTAATCGCTACTGCTGCTCCCAAACGTTCAGATAAATCTTCCTGCAGGCTTTTCAGGTTTGGATCCAGCCTGGATGAAGTTGAGGTTTTTTTACTGCCTTTTGACTGCGCCCCTTTGCCTTTCAGTTTCTTCACTAGCTGTTCTGTCGCCCTGACTGATAAGCCTTGCTTTACGACCTTTTTTGCTATTTCTACCTGATTTGCGATATCCAGAGCCAGAATCGCCCTGCCGTGACCCATCTCAATCTTTCCGGTCTCTAATAATTTTTGTACGTCAACATGAAGTTCCAACAGTCGAAGCAGGTTGGAAACCGATGATCGCGACCTGCCAACCGCATCAGCGGCGGCATCATGGGTCATTTTAAACTCCTGCAATAATCGGGAAAGTGCGCGTGCTTCGTCCATTGGGTTCAGGTCTTCACGCTGAATGTTCTCGATCAGAGCCAGACACATAGCGGTCTGATCCGTAACATCTTTAATGATTGCTGGGATCTCATGCAAACCGGCCAACTGTGTCGCCCGCCAGCGGCGTTCCCCGGCAATGATTTCGTAATTATCAGTGCCTTTTAAGGGTCTAACGACGATCGGTTGTATCACGCCTTGTAATTTTATTGAGTTGGCAAGCTCTTCAAGTGCTTCAGAGTCCATTTCCATGCGCGGCTGATACCGACCACGGGCAACGATATCGACAGGAAGCATCTGCAATGGTTCATCCAGATTTGCATCATAACTTTCGACACCGCCTCTTGGAGACAGCAATGCATCTAACCCTTTGCCAAGACCTCTTTTTTTCATCTAACTAGTCATTACCTTTTAGAACAGACACGAAAAACCCTGCCCTCAGGCGGCAGCACTCTCACGTCTAAGCATTTCACCGGCCAATGCAAGATATGCCAATGCACCGCGTGAGGCCTTATCGTATTTGATGATGGGCAAGCCATGACTCGGTGCCTCGGCCAACCTGACATTTCTGGGAATGATGGTGCGATAAACCTTCTCACCAAAATGTTCCAACAATTGAGCAGATACTTGAATCGCCAGATTGTTACGTGGGTCGTACATGGTACGTAACAGGCCTTCAATCTTGAGTTCAGGGTTTAAATATTTACGGATCTTTTCAATACTGCCAAGCAATGCTGACAGACCTTCCAGGGCATAATACTCACATTGCATGGGAATGATTACCGAGGTTGCTGCCACTAGTGCATTCACTGTCAGCATGTTCAGGGAAGGGGGGCAATCTATAAATATAAAGTCGTAGTTTCCCTTAATCTCATCGAGGGCATTTCGCAAGCGTATTTCCCTGGCCAGTTCATCAAGCAGCCCTACCTCAGCTCCGATTAAATCGGCATTTGCCGGCAGTAAATCGTAATCACCATTGCCAGTTTTCGTTATTACCTCGGCAATGGTTTTCTCGCCCATCAAAACATCAAAAGAAGAAAGCTCAAGCTCCATCTTGTTGACACCACTGCCCATAGTGGCATTCCCTTGTGGATCCAGATCCACAAGTAGCACACGACGCTTGGTAGCAGCTAATGATGCGGCAATATTGACGCTGGTTGTGGTTTTACCGACACCGCCTTTCTGATTCGCTATGGCTATGATCTTGGTCATGTCTGTTTTTATTCTTATGAAATCATCCTTCACTTGATGTTGGGCTTCATTCGGCCAAGTATTATGGCACAGACAGTCTGAAAGTGTAGCCGCAGGATTATACCCAAACTACCTGGGCACAATCTGCACCAGGGTTCTGCCTGCCTTCACCCCGGGTACGGACAATAGTGTGATCTTTGCAGAAAAGACTTCTGCAGATAGATCCGATATCTCGTTTTCTGGATCAGGCCCTTTCATTGCCAACAAGCTCCCTCCCGGAACAAGTAGATGATGACTGCAGGCACAAAAAGTATCCAGAGAAGTGAAGGCGCGTGACACAATCGTAGAGAAGCAGTGTTCTGGTTTATATTTCTCAATCCGTGAACAGATGACTTCCACATTTTTTAAATTTAATGTAATGACTGCCTGCTGCACAAACCGTATTTTCTTATTATTTCCATCCAGCAGTGTCCAACGCGTGTCCGGCTTTGCCAAGGCCAGAATCATGCCTGGTAAGCCAGCGCCTGTACCAATATCCAGGCATTCATCACCATGAATAAAAGGCAAAATAGAGAGACTGTCCAGGATATGGTAGGCAAGCATTTTTTCCGGATCACGTATGGCCGTCAGGTTATAGGCTGAATTCCATTGAACCAATAACTCAACATAGGAGAGATAATCTTGCAGGGGTAAATTACTGGCTGTCAGACCCATTGCTTCAACACCCTGTTGAAGTCGAGCCAATAAGGAATCAGACACCACTGTCGTGCTTTTCTTTAAGCACTCTCTTTCAGTAGATAATGATTTTTCTTGAGATAAATACGCAGCAAAGATATCGCCGCAGGCGTCATGCCGGGAATCCGAGAAGCCTGTCCAAGACTATGCGGTTTATGCTCACTCAACTTTTGAATTACTTCATTAGACAGGCCATTGACCTGGTTAAAATCTATATCTTCAGGCAGTGTCGCCTCTTCGTAACTCAGATTACGAGCAATCTCGGTTTCCTGACGATCAATATAACCGCTGTACTTGGCCTGGATCTCGATTTGTCGAATGACAACCTGATCTATATCGCTGGCATCAAAATCCGTGAGTGTCATCAGGTTTTCATGTGAAACTTCCGGACGACTTAATAACTGCATCAAGCTATATTCTCTTTGCAGAGGCTGACCAAGTACGCGAGTAGCTTCTTCCGCAGTCGTGGTTTCAGGTTTCAACCATGTTTTTTCCAGACGCCGTTGTTCCTTGACTATCGCTTCACGCTTGTCAGAAAATTTCTGCCAGCGATTATCATCCACTAAGCCATGCTCACGGCCAATCTCGGTTAACCGCAGATCTGCATTATCTTCGCGTAAGAGCAACCGATATTCAGCGCGACTGGTGAACATTCGGTAGGGCTCGGTGGTGCCTCGTGTGATGAGATCATCAATCAATACACCGATATAGGCCTGATCACGTCGTGGACTCCAGGGTGATTTTTCCTGTGCCAAAAGTCCAGCATTCATCCCCGCGATTAGACCCTGCGCCGCAGCTTCTTCATAGCCTGTCGTACCATTAATTTGCCCGGCAAAAAACAGACCAGATAGATGTTTGGTTTCTAACCACGGATGTAAATCTCTGGGGTCAAAGAAATCGTATTCAATGGCGTAGCCCGGTCGCGTAATGTGCGCATTCTCAAATCCTTCGATGGAGCGCACCATCTCATATTGCACATCAAAAGGCAGACTGGTGGAAATCCCATTGGGATAAACTTCATGAGTGTTCAGCCCTTCTGGTTCGACAAAAATCTGATGCGAAGCTTTTTCGGCAAAACGTACCACCTTGTCTTCAACGGAAGGACAATATCGTGGACCCGTGCCTTCAATATTGCCATTAAACATAGGCGAACGATCCAGACCCTGACGAATAATCTCGTGGGTCTTCTCATTGGTGTAGGTAATATGGCAAGGCACCTGTTCCGGGTGCTCGTCTGCATGTCCTATGTAAGAAAACACAGGAACAGGAGTGTCGCCAGCTTGTTCCTGTAATTTACTGTAATCAATGGTCTTGCCATCGATTCTCGGTGGTGTGCCAGTTTTTAACCGTGCAACACGAAATGGCATCTCGCGTAAACGACTTGCCAGCGCATTTGATGGTGGATCACCTGCCCTGCCTCCAGCAGACTGCTCATTACCGACATGGATCTTGCCAGCCAGAAATGTCCCCACGGTCAAAACAGTATTCTTTGCCCGGAACTTCAGACCCGATTGAGTAACAACACCAGTCACTCGATCACCTTCGACAATCAAGTCATCAACCGCCTGCTGAAAGATAAACAGATTTTCCTGGGATTCAAGAAATGGACGAACCACACCTCGATATAAAGCACGATCGATTTGTGCTCTTGTTGCCCTGACTGCAGGGCCTTTGCTGGCATTGAGTATGCGATATTGAATACCGCTCTTGTCTGCGGCACGAGCCATCAGGCCGCCCAGCGCATCAATCTCTTTCACCAGATGTCCTTTACCAATCCCACCGATGGCTGGATTGCACGACATCTGACCCAGAGTATCAATACTATGGGTTAACAATAGAGTACGAACGCCCATGCGCGCAGACGCAAGAGCGGCCTCGGTACCCGCGTGCCCACCACCAACGACGATGACATCATACCGTTGTCTATCTCTTTCGTACGGCACATTGAATTGTTGTTCTAATAGACTCATTCAGTTCGCAACATTCTAAAATGGTGCGAGATAATAACGGAAATCAAGGGGAAAAACCTCTTGAAATGCGCGGTTTAACCACGCATATGCATATTCTTTACTTCAACATAATGATCCGCAGAATATTCAAGTGAGTTTAATTCTTCTTCATTGAGTGCCCGCACCTGCTTGACCGGACTACCGACATAGAGATAACCGCCTTCCAGTTGCTTGCCCGCAGGCACCAGACTCCCTGCTCCTATAATCAACCTGTCGCCCAGAACAGCCCCATCCATAATCGTTGCTGACATACCGATGAGACAATAGTCACCTATGGTACAGGCATGCAAAGTCGCGCGGTGTCCGGCAGTTACGCCATCCCCTATATTCAGTGGAAAACCTCCGGGTGTGTATTCACCATCATGGGTCACGTGACAAACGCTGGCATCCTGGATATTTGTCCGCTTACCGATGGTAATTTTTTGCACATCGCCCCTGACCACGGTCATTGGCCAGATCGAGGAATCTTCGCCTATCGTCACATCGCCAATCACGAGGGCACTTTCGTCGACAAATGCTGAATCAGCGATATCCGGCGTTTTGCCCTGTAAGCTTCTTATTGTCATCTTTGAAAATCTCTTCGTTTATGAATCTATAAAAATGATAATTCATCAACCCATCACTGTCATTGAATGAACGTCGTTATTGAACAAATTCCTCAGAAACGAGTCATTGTTCATAATCAGTAAAAATATTGAAGATCGCCCAGAGAAAAGTCTCATGAAAAAATTTGTCATCATCAGTTTCTTGATTATCGCTACTTCTACAGTCATTTTACAAAATATCACTTTCGCTGCGGGAGGTGTTTTAGAAAATCCCATTCAAGCTCCTGAGTTTACCCACAGTGAGAAACAAGACTGGATTAACTCATCACCACTAAACATTAATGATCTTCAGGGCAAGGTGGTACTGATTGATTTTTGGACCTTTGGTTGCTGGAACTGTTATCGCTCATTTCCATGGATGAATGCCATGGAACATAGACTAGATAAAGAGAATTTCCAGGTCATCGGCGTACACACCCCGGAATTTGAAAATGAAAGAGTCAGGAAAAATATAGAAACTAAGGTAAAAGAATTCAAACTCCATCACCCCATCATGATTGATAACGACTCATCCTATTGGCGTGCCATGAATAACCGTTACTGGCCTGCCTATTACATACTCGATAAACAAGGCAATGTACGTGCGGTCTTCTATGGGGAAACTCATGAAGGTGACAGACGTGCCAAACAAATTGAGAAAACCATTAATACATTACTGACCGAGGCAAAATAAAAAAACCGCTTTTTAAAGCGGCTTTCCCCCTTACGTGAAATGTAGTTTTTCTATTGAGCTGTCAGGGCCTTCACGACTTTAATCACGATCCCTTTTGAACGGCCTGTGGCATTAGCCTGTACCTGTTTGATATTGACCGGCTTGCCGACAATAATTGCGGCGACCATGCCAAGCGGATAATGCGGATTACATTTATAAATATAAACGCCTTCCTCGGTCAATGTGACCGCGCCATTCTGCCCAAGTTTGAAAACCCAGGGTGCTGCACCTTCAGGAATCAAACCTTCCATGGAGACTGAATCATGGATAGTCATATTCTGCCACTGTACTGTATCACCCGGATTGATAAAAAGAATATTGGGACTAAAACTGGTTGCCCGACCGTTCACCGTATGTGTTTTTACATCGGCAGCAGATATTTCTGATGCCTGTTCTGTTGTTGCTGAATCACTACTTGCAGTAATTTGTTTTGGCCATGCTTTGTAGATTGCTTTCTCATAAACAACGCCATTGTCTTCAACTACCATTAAAGGAACATCAGGATCGTATGTCTCTACCGCGCCGTCGGAAGACATTGATTTTTGAGTATCTGAGGATCCACTGTCGTCATCGCCACCACAGGCAAGCAAACCCAATCCAAATAGACCAAGTATCAAAACCAATCGCATTTTTTTAAGCGACATCACCAACTTTCTCCAAAACAGAGATTATTTGATAATAAAAATCGTGTAGTCCAAAACCAAACAAGCCGTGGCATTTAGATTTGTCATCTAGATGCCACGGCCAAATTATTAACAGCAGCTTATTACCAGCTAACTACGCCATTATCTTCAACAACCATTGAAGGAACATCAGGATCGTAGTCTGCAAGTGTCCCATCTGCAGCCATTGCCTTAGTTGCATCTGACGAAGCACTGTCAGAACCCATATCACCATCATCGCCACATGCAGCCAAACCTAAACCAAACAAGGCAAGTATAAAAATCAATTGTAGTTTCTTAAACAACATGACTATTTTCTCCAGGATAATTATGTGTTGTGCCGAATATATCTGATTTGCATCATAAATGCCTGTGATGTAGATCATGGATCACATAAAAATTCGCGTTATTCAATCAATCAGCTTCATGTCCGACTCATGTACAATACAACATATTTAAATCAATCTGTATCTATGACTTCAATAGACATCAAGAGAACACAAGATTTTTGCGACTACAGATGGGATGAATCAGTCATTCCTGAATTGATCGAATACATCAAGATCCCGAATAAATCGCCCATGTTTGATCCGGACTGGCAGACTCATGGCTACATGGATCAGGTCGTTGATCAATTCACCGCCTGGATAGAAAGGCAGGCCATCCCTAATTCAAACCTGGAAGTCATACGCCTGCCGGAAAGAACACCGCTGATATTTATAGAGATCCCGGGCCAAGGCTCATCAGGAAAGGCTGAAAGCACTGTCTTGCTCTATGGTCACCTTGATAAACAACCGGAGATGTCAGGCTGGCGAGATGGGCTTGGCCCATGGCAACCGGTTTTGGATGGCGATAAACTTTATGGTCGTGGCGGAGCGGATGACGGTTATGCCACTTTTTCTTCATTACTGGCAATTGCCGCCCTAAAGGAACAAAACATCCCTCATGGACGTTGCGTGATCATCATCGAAGCCTGTGAAGAAAGTGGTAGTCCAGATCTGCCTTTTTATATGGAGGCATTATCTGATCGTATTGGCGAACCCGATCTGGTTATTTGCCTTGATTCAGGCTGTGGTAATTATGATCAACTTTGGTGTACCACTTCACTTCGAGGGCTCATTGGTGGTGAATTGACTGTAGAGGTGTTGGATGAAGGTGTGCACTCCGGGGATTCCAGCGGAATAGTACCTTGCAGTTTTAGAATATTGCGACAACTGCTAGACCGAGTAGAAGATGCCTCATCGGGTCTCATTAAAGACAGCGTATTTAATGTAGACATTCCAGCAAAACGCATTGAACAAGCCAGAAATGCTGCGACTATGATTGGCGACGAGATATTCAAGCGTTTCCCTTTTAAGGAACAGACACAAGCGATACAAAATGATCCTGCTGAGTTGATTCTTAATCGAAGCTGGCGACCAGCCCTGACTGTGATCGGTGCAGATGGTTTGCCTGACATTCAATCAGCCGGCAATGTCATGCGGCCGAAGACCTCGGTTAAATTATCCATGCGTCTGCCACCTGAATGCGATGCAGAAATAGCCAGTGCAAAACTCAAGGAACTTCTTGAAGAAAATCCGCCGTATCAGGCAAACATTTCCTTTACACCGGACTGGGCGGCTTCAGGCTGGATGGCTCCCGAAATAGATCCCTGGTTGGAAGAAGCCATTGATAATGCCTCCATGTCATTCTTCGATAAACCTGCGGTGTATATGGGTGAAGGCTGGTCTATCCCTTTCATGGGAATGTTGGGTGAAAAATTTCCAGATGCGCAATTTTTAATCACCGGTGTGCTTGGTCCCGGTTCCAATGCACATGGACCCAATGAATTCTTGCATATTCCCATGGCGAAAAAACTCACTGCCTGTATTGCCAGTGTTCTTGCAGATCACTTTAAGCAATAAGCGTTTATCCCTAAGGAGAAATTATAAAATGAAAACAGGTGTTATCGGTTTGGGGGCCATGGGAGCATATATGGCACTCAACTTTCACAAGGCAGGTTCGCTGCATCGTGTATGGAATCGTTCCAGAGAAAAAGCAGATGCCATTGGCAAAAAAACCGGTGTTGAAATTGCGGACTCGCCTGAACAACTGGCTGAAGAATGTGAACTGATCATTACCTGCGTCTCTCGTGACGAGGATGTACTAAGTGTGATTGAACGCATCTCTGCGACCATTAAACCAGAAACCATTGTTGTGGACACATCAACTGTCGCTGCAGATACAGCCAAACAAGCTGCCGAAATTTTACACAAGCAAGGTGCACATTTACTGGATTGTCCAGTTTCAGGTGGCGTGGAAGGTGCGAAGAATGGAACGCTGGCGATGATGGTAGGCGGTGATGAAGCTGTGCTTGAGCTAGCCAGGCCAACACTAAACGCTATCGCCGGCAATATTGCTTACATCGGTCCAACCGGAAACGGTCAGGCATGTAAGGCGGTGAACCAGTTAATGGCTGCTGGAATTAATCAGGCGGTCACTGAGGCACTCGCATTTGGTGAAGTCATGGGGCTCGATATGGACAAAGTTGTTGATATTGTCGCCACCGGTGCCGCAGGCAACTGGTTTCTGGATCACCGGGGCAAGACCATGTTGGCAGACACTTACGCACCAGGGTTTAAGCTGGCGCTACATCACAAGGATTTAGGCATCTGTCAGACCATGCTTGAGAATGCCTGTGATGCTAGCTTACCGATGATAGAGATGACATTGATTCATTATCAGCGACTGATGAAACAGGGTTTTGGTGAAGAAGACATCTCTGCTCTGTTTCGCCTAAAAAAAGCTCAATTGACTGATCCTCAAGACTCGCCTCAGTGACAACCGTAAGAACTCTTTTATCTATATTGAGTCTTAATGGAGTCAGCCTGAAAACGTCCTGAAATCAAGCATAGATTGACGCTGAACATTTTTTGTGCAAAATAGGCAACCCTCAAATAGTACAGGGATTGTAACTAGTTGATATAAATTCCACTTTTACTATAAATTTAGGTATATAGCTTGACTGAAAATACGCAACCAACACTCATCGAGGTTAAATCGCTCGACAAAAAATTTGGTGCCATCCATGCAGTAAAAAATCTTTCATTTTCTGTTAGGAAAGGTGAAGTACTGGGTTTTCTTGGGCCCAACGGCGCTGGTAAATCCACCACCATGAAAATGATCACCGGTTTCCTCGAACCAACAAATGGCACAGTTTCTGTTTGTGGTCATGACGTTCTTGAAGATCCTATCGCCGTCAAGGAAAAAATCGGTTACCTGCCGGAAGGCGCACCTGCTTATGGTGAAATGACGGTAAAAAGCTTTCTCGACTTTATTGCAGATATTCGTGGGCTAAAAGGTAAAGAAAAACAAGATCGTGTCGATGGCATCATCAAAAAGATAAACCTCGATACAGTGCGTGACCAGACCATTGATACTTTATCCAAAGGCTTCAAGCGTCGCGTCGGGGTTGCACAGGCGTTGTTACACGACCCTGAAGTATTGATTATGGATGAGCCCACCGATGGTCTTGATCCAAATCAGAAACATGAAGTGCGAATGTTGATCAATGAAATGGCAGAGCATAAAGCCATTATCATTTCCACACACATAATGGAAGAGGTCGATGCCATTTGCACACGAGCGATTATCATTGCCTCAGGCCAACTGCTTTTTGATGGCACCCCGGAAGAATTGTTAGCCAAATCTGATAATGGTCGCATGGATGATGTGTTTCGCGATATCACCACAGATTTTTATGCTGAGAAAGGCGAGGTGGTACAGTCATGAATAATATTAAAGCCATCTTTAAACGAGAATTTGCCGGATATTTTTCCACCCCTATCGCATACGTTTTTATTGTCATCTTTCTTTTCCTGACAGGGGCTTTCACATTTTACATTGGCGCCTTTTACGAAAGAAACCAGGCTGATCTGGAACCATTCTTCCGCTTTCATCCCTGGTTGTACCTGTTTCTGATCCCCGCCATCGCCATGCGCCTTTGGTCTGAAGAAAGAAAGTCAGGCACCATCGAACTCATCATGACCTTACCTATTCCGACCTATCAAGTCGTGATTGGTAAATTCCTGGCAGCCTGGTGTTTCACGACGGTCGCTGTGGTTCTGACTTTTCCTATCTGGATTACGGTTAATTACCTTGGTAGTCCGGACAATGCCGTAATTCTGGCCAGCTATATTGGCAGCCTGCTCATGGCCGGTGGTTTCCTGGCGATTGGTTCCTGTGTTTCTGCCCTGAGCAAAAGTCAGGTGATTGCCTTTGTCATCAGTCTGGTAATCTCATTCCTGTTTTTACTGAGTGGTTTCCCCCTGGTGCTGGACTTTTTCAACGGCTGGGCACCACAGGCTGTGGTTGATGCGATTGCATCCTTCAGCTTTCTAACCCATTTTGAATCAATCAAAAAAGGCGTGATTGATCTACGCGATATTATCTACTTCACTGCACTGATCAGCTTCTGGCTTTATGCCAATGTCGTAATCATTGATGCAAAAAAAGCTAGTTGAGGATTTTAAAGATGAATAAAAACATTACATCCACTACTGGTCTTGCGCTGGCCGCCGCATTGTTTATTGCCGTTATCATTCTGGTTAATGCAACACTGACCAGCTGGCGTATTGACCTGACAGAAAATAAATTATTCACCCTCTCTGAAGGCACGCTGAATATTTTGCATAACTTTGAAGAACCAGTCAGGCTGGATTTCTACTTCTCTCAGAAAGCCATGGTTGGTTACCCGGCCTTGATGAATTACGGTGTCAGGGTGCGCGATATGTTGCTTGAATACGAAGCACATTCAAATGGCATGCTGGATCTGAACATTATTGATCCTGAAGTTTTCTCGGAAGAGGAAGATCAGGCGGTCGCCGGTGGCATGCAAAGTGTTCCTTTAAATAATGCTGGCGATCGTGCCTACTTTGGACTGGTCGGTACCAATTCAACAGATGAAGAAAAGAATATTCCTTTTTTCCAGTCCAGCAAGGAATCCGCGCTGGAATATGATATTAGCAAGCTACTCTATAACCTTTCCTATCCTGAAAAAAGAATCGTCGGCATTATGAGTTCATTACCCATTTTTGGTGATGAACAGGAAAAGCTTCCCAGGTGGACCATTACCGATACGATAGAAGAATTCTTTGAAATCCGCGCTCTGGGCACCAACCCCAAAAATCTTGATGGCATTGATGTATTAGTGATTATCCATCCTAAAAATATCAAAGATGACACGCTGTTTGCCATTGATCAATATGTGCTCAAGGGGGGTAAAGTTATGCTCTTTGTTGACCCCCTGGCTGAAGGAGATCGTAGTAAGCCTGCGGATCCAGATAGCGGAGTGCTACCTGACCTGGACTCTGACCTGAACAAACTTACCGATCAATGGGGCATCACCGTACTCAAGGAGAAAATTGTCGGTGATATTAATGCTGCCATGCATGTTCAAACTCGCAGTGCTACAGGCCCACAGGAAGTTACCTACCTTCCCTGGTTAAGACTGGCCAAAGAAAGTTTTAATCAGGAAGATTTTGCCACCAGCCAGCTCAATGTCATCCACATGGGTACCACCGGAATTATTGAGAAGAATTCTGACAGTGAAATTTCTTTCACACCATTGATAGAAAGTACCAAACAATCCATGCAACTGGATCGGGATTTCCTTTTTATACAACGAGACCCAAAAATCATTCTTGATAATTTTAAATCAGAAGAGAAAAAACAGGTCATTGCAGCACGTTTACAGGGACATGCCTTGACTGCCTTCCCTGAAGGTTTGCTTGACGACGAAGGCAATAAGAAAAACAGCGAAAACGACGCCTTAATCAGTGAAGGCGATATCAATGTCATTGTTATTGCAGATACAGATATTCTTAACGATACATTCTGGATAAGGAACAAACCCTATTTCGGGATGACCCTCCCGCAACCCATCGCAAACAATGGTGACTTTGTCATTAATGCGCTGGAAAACCTGTCTGGCAGTAATGACTTGGCAAGTCTCAGAACCCGGGGAGAATACACACGCCCCTTTGAAAGAGTTGAAGCCATCCGCCGTCAGGCAGAACTGGAATATCGAGAGCGCGAACAAAAACTTGTCGCTACTCTGCAGGAAACCGAGCAAAAGATACGCACACTGCAACAGACACAGGGTGAAGATACTACGGAGAGTGCCATGTTACTCACCCCTGAACAAAGTGCAGAGATTGAGAAATTTCAAACACTGCGTATTGATACCCGCAAACAATTGCGTGCCGTTCAACATGAATTAAAGAAAAACATTGAGTCTCTCGGTGCCAAATTACGTTTCTTTAATATCGCATTCTTGCCACTAATAATTATCCTGATTTCTATTGGCACGGGTGTTTATCGCGTCACGCGTCGCAATTAATAAAACAGAGTTTAAGTTTCAATATGAAGCGTCAGAAGCTATTACTCCTTTCTGCAATAACAATTGCAGTAATTATTATTGCAGCATTTTTTAGTCAATCCCGTGCACCGCAAACAACCATCGAAAAAGAAACCCTGTTTCCGGAACTCGCCAACAAGATTAATGATGTAACACGGATAGAAATTAAAAGCAGTGAAGACCCTGACGTTATTCTGCAAAAAATGCAAGGTGGCCAATGGGCTTTACAAAGCGCAGACAACTACCCTGCGCAATTTGACAAGATAAAGGATATTGTCGTCAGCTTATCCCAGTTGAAGATACTGGCCATTAAAACAGACAACCCAGGACTTTACCCGGAGCTGGGTGTTGAAGGTACTGATGACGATAACACGAACTCATTATTACTGACACTCAGCGATGAATCTGGCACAACACTGGCATCGCTTATCGTCGGTAAACCACGAAAAAATAATACCGGAAATAATCGACCTAATCTTTATGTTCGTAAAGCAGATGCAAAAAATGCACTTCTTGTCGAGGGCTATCTGCAGCTTAAATCAGACAATAATACCTGGTATGAGCGCAATGTGATTCATATCCCTGCTTCGCGCATACAGGATGTGAATATCGTGAAAAGTAATGGCGATCACCTTTTAATCAAGAAACACGATGAAGGCGATACCGATTTCAAGGTGATAGAAGGCAATACCGCATCACCTTCGGTGTTATTGAATAAACTGGGTACTTTCTTTGAGGACATGAATGTTGAAGGTGTTCACTCGGCCAGTAATTTTGAGTTTCCTGATAACACTACGATCACGACATTTACAACATTTAATGGTTTGATTATCACTGTTAAAAATGTCTTTATTGACGACAAAACTTTTGCTCATTTTTCATTCACAACAACGGCTACCTCACCTGGTTCTACCGATGGAATACCTGAGAGTAATTCGGAAACCATCAGTGTCGAAGAAGAAAGTCAACTGTGGAATCAATTTCTGAGCCATTGGGTCTACGAAATCCCCGAGTTCAAATTTGAGACGCTGGATGTGAATGTTGCTCAATCGTCTGAATGATCAGCCTTAGACTCAAGTAAAAAACTGCAAGCATCAGACTATCGAGCTATACTGCCCCGCGTGATCATACCCAATCCACCTGGAAATGACCTTGGCGAAATCAAGCAAAAAAAAATTACTAAGCTTTCAGGATTTAATCTTCCAACTACAACATTTCTGGGCTGACCAAGGCTGTATAATTGAACAACCCTATAGCGTAGAAATGGGTGCGGGGACATTTCATCCCTCAACCTTTTTACGTGCCATCGGACCAGAACCATGGCATGCAGCCTACGTACAACCTGCACGGAGACCTACTGATGGCCGTTATGGCAAGAACCCTAACCGATTGCAACATTATTATCAGTTTCAGGTTTTATTAAAACCTTCTCCCGAAGAGATCCAGGAGTTGTATCTTGAGTCCTTGAAGTATCTCGGTATCGATCCACTGGTGCATGATATTCGTTTTGTTGAAGATAACTGGGAATCACCAACACTTGGGGCCTGGGGCCTGGGTTGGGAAGTCTGGCTGGATGGTATGGAGATCAGCCAATTCACCTACTTCCAACAGGTCGGCGGTCTGGATTGCTCACCTGTCGCTGGCGAAATCACTTATGGTCTCGAACGCCTGGCCATGTATCTGCAGGATAAAGACAGTGTCTTTGATTTATTGTGGAGCAAAACACTGGAAGGTGATGTCAGTTACGGTGATATCTATCATCAAAATGAAATTGAAATGTCGACCTATAATTTTGAATTGGCTGATACTGAGTCACTATTTAAGTGGTTTGATACATGCGAATCAGAATGCATGAAATTAATCGAAAAAAACCTGCCACTACCTGCATATGAAATGGTACTGAAGGCATCACATTCCTTTAACCTGCTCGATGCCAGACACGCAATCTCTGTTACTGAAAGACAACGATTTATTTTGCGAATACGAACTTTGTCCAAGGCTGTTGCGCAAACTTATTTCGAAGGTCGCGAAGCCCTGGGGTTTCCTTTAATCAAAGCGTAATACAATCTGGCATGACCAAACAAACATTATTACTGGAAATCGGAACCGAGGAACTTCCCCCGAAGGCACTCTTAAAACTCGCAACTGCCTTTGCTAGTGGCATGCGTGATGGCCTGGGTAAGGCAGAACTTGAGTTTGACGAAATAAACTATTTTGCGACACCAAGACGTCTGGCCGTCATGGTCACAGGCCTGGAGACTGCACAAACAGATAAAGAAGTTTTAAAAAGAGGGCCGGCCATCAAGGCCGCATATAACGATGCCGGAGAACCCACGCCTGCTACATTAGGTTTTGCAAAATTCTGTGGTGCAGATATCTCTGAGCTTGAAACCATGGAAACAGATAAAGGCAGCTGGTTAACTTTCCTGGCCCAGGAAAAAGGCAAACCGACAGGCGAATTAATCCCTGAAATCGCAGAAATCGCCTTGTCCAGATTGCCCATCCCTAAAAGAATGCGTTGGGGAAGTGGCAGTATAGAATTTGTTCGTCCCGTGCATTGGGTTGTCGCCATGCTCGGCACGGAAACTATCGACTGTTCCATTCTTGGCATACAAGCTGGAAATCAGACCTTTGGCCACAGGTTTCACCATCCTGATGCAATTCAATTGAAGTCAGCTGAAAGTTATCTGCAACAGTTAGAAAAAACTGGCAAAGTCATTGTCGATTTTAACCGGCGCAAAACCATGATCAAAGAAGCTGTCGATAAAGCTGCTAAAGAAATAAAGGGGCAGGCAGTCATAGATGAGGGCCTGCTTGATGAAGTAACTGCATTGGTGGAGTGGCCCGTTGTGTTCTCAGGCGTCTTCGATGATAAATACCTTGTCTTACCGAATGAAGTTTTAATCGCCACCATGCAAGATCATCAAAAATATTTTCCGGTCGTCGATAAGAAAAATAAATTGCTTCATTATTTTATCACCGTTACCAATATCGAAAGTAAATCTCCTGATGTCATACGACTAGGGAATCAACGCGTGCTCTCACCCAGGCTCAGTGATGCCGAATTTTTCTGGCAACGAGATAATGAAATAACGCTTGCTGATCTAAGTCCGAAATTAGCGGATGTTGTTTTCCAGCAAAAATTGGGGAGTCTCGCTGACAAATCAAATCGTATTACTGCACTTGCTACCACGATGGCCGATTTACTTGGAGCAGATTCAAAACTTGCCGCACGGGCGGCAACCTTGAGTAAATGTGATCTACTTACCGACATGGTTAGAGAATTCCCAGAACTACAAGGTGTCATGGGACGATACTACGCCATCAATAACGGTGAAGAGAAAGAAGTTGCAACAGCACTGGATGAACAATACATGCCTCGCTTTGCGGGAGATCAAATACCGCAAAGCAAAACTGGTCAGATACTTTCAATTGCAGACAAGCTCGACACTCTGGTTGGTATCTTTGCCATTGGCAAAGCACCAACAGGTGATAAGGATCCATTTGCACTGCGGCGTGCAGCATTGGGTGTCTTGCGCATCATGATCGAAGGTCAGCTTGAACTAGATCTGCAGGTTTGTCTGAACAAAGCCGTAGATAATTACGACGCTGTACTGACAAACGATAAACTTGGCGAGAACGAACTTGTTTGGCAGGTTTTTGATTTTATGATGGAACGCCTGAGAAGATACTATATCGATCAGGGGATCTCTGCTGATAATTTTGAAGCAGTATCTATGCTTAAACCTGTACAACCTTACGATTTCCATCGACGACTCAATGCCGTTGTTCAATTCAGAAAATTACCTGAAGCAGAAAGTCTGGCAGCCGCCAATAAACGTATTGGCAATATCCTTAAACAGGCAAAGAGCCATGATAACAATGAATTTAATGTTGAGTTGCTGCAAGAAGATGCCGAACAAAAACTGGCTACAGCACTTACCTCGATGAAGGAAAAAGTAGATCCGCTATTAGACAACAGCGAATATGAACACGCACTCAGTGAACTCGCTGGTCTCAAGGATGACGTTGATGCATTCTTTGATGATGTCATGGTTATGTGTGAGGATGAAGCTGTCAAAAACAATCGGCTTGCATTATTAAACCAGCTCAGTAACCTGTTCCTGAAGACAGCGGATATATCCAGACTTCAAAATTAGGTTGATTTTAAAACCTGGGTAATTTAGAACAAGAGGATCACAGGCGTATGCCATTAATCATTCTTGATCGAGATGGTGTTATCAATTATGAATCAGCTGATTACGTTAAATCGGCTGATGAATGGATCCCTATTCCCGGTAGTATCGAAGCAATCTCACGACTTTCACAAAATGGTTATCGCATCATCATCGTCAGCAACCAGTCTGGTATTTCACGCAGAAAATTCACCATCAATGAGCTCAATGATATTCATCAAAAAATGATAACGCATCTGGCTCAGTACGGCGGTTCTATAGAGGCCATTGTTTTCTGTCCGCATGGTCCGAGACAGGGCTGTGACTGTCGTAAGCCAAAACCCGGCATGTTGTTCGACATCGCCAAAAGACTACGTATTTCCCTGAAAGAGATTTATTTTGTCGGCGACAGTCAACGTGATCTCGATGCCGCACAGGCTGCAGGCGCAAAACCGGTATTAGTCAGGACCGGCAACGGTGCCTTACTGGATGATAGCGGCACTGTTCCCGTAGATGTCCCTGTCTATACCGATCTGGCCGAATTTGTAGACACCTTATTGAATGCTGCTTAGATCATTACTTTTTTACGTGGGCCTGATCTCCTCGACGATTTTTATCGTGCCCTTTAGTCTGCTTATTTACCCTTTACCTTTTACCAGACGTTATTATTTTGTCACCCGATGGACTGTCTTTAATTTGTGGTGGTTGAAGATCACCTGTGATTTAACACACACAATAGAAGGTCTGAATAATATTCCCGCTGAAGCTTCAATCATTATGAGCAAGCATCAGTCGGCGTGGGAAACACTGGCAATACAATTAATCTTTCCAGCGCAGGTGTGGATATTGAAGCGCGAATTATTGTGGCTGCCTATTTATGGCTGGGGGCTGGCCTCCATGCAACCAATTGCCATTGATCGTGGCTCTGCGATTAAATCTTTCAGACAAATTGTCAAACAGGGTTGCGAACGCCTGGCAGAGGGCTTATGGGTTGTCATTTTCCCAGAAGGCACACGCGTTGCCCCGGGGCAATCTAAAAAATATTTGCCCGGCGGCGGCATGTTGGCTGAAAAATCTGGCGCCATGATTGTCCCTGTTGCACATAACGCCGGTCATTTTTGGCCCAGGAATCGTATCACCAAAAAATCTGGAGTCATACAGATGGTCATCGGCCCTGCTATTGATCCAAATGGTAAAACCGTAACTGAAATCACGGCTGAAGTAGAAGAGTGGATAGAAAACACTGTCAACGAACTTCCCAAGCCAGAGTAGGACTATCGGAATTAAACTGACAATACTGAAACTTACATATCCATTTGGTTTGGGTATAGTATTGAAGTCTATTGTACGCATCACCATAAAAAAAAGGTGCTTAATATGATCATAACCACTCTGGAATACGTTCCTGGCAAAACCATCACCAAACATCTCGGCCTGGTTCAGGGTAGTACAGTACGAGCCAAACATGTTGGTAAAGATATCATGGCGGGAATAAAGAATGTCTTTGGCGGTGAACTAAAAGCTTATACGGAGTTACTTCAGGAATCCCGCGAAGAAGCGATTGAAAGGATGATACAACAGGCGCAGGAGACTGGCGCAAATGCTGTCCTCAATGTTCGCTTCTCTACATCATCGATCAGTCAGGGGGCCTCGGAAATTTTTACCTATGGTACCGCCGTGGTTTTGGATTGATTAGCCACTGGAATAAATAATGGAAAACTATCTCGACATTATCATTTTCTTTGGACTTCTGGCACTGGGATATTTTTTTGGTCGGTCACGGGAAAAAAGCCATTACCGCTCAATCATCAAGCGTGAATCACAACTCAGATCAATTCCCGTAATCGCCAGTAAAATATTGCCTGATGAATTTCTACCCTGCCAGACAACGCTGGTCTCGGGCAGTGTGGTCATCTCGGTCGATTATTTTAAAAAATTCGTCGCTGGCCTGCGTAGTATTGTGGGTGGCAGAATAGCCAGCTATGAAAGCCTGATTGATCGTGCACGTCGAGAAGCTGTTTTACGAATGAAACAGGAGGCCAAAAGATTAAATGCCGACTATGTGTTTAATATCAAGATGGAGACATCTTCTATTTCCAAAGGTCGTGAAAATAGTATTGGTTCCGTTGAAGTACTAGCTTATGGAACCGCAGTTATGATTGAAAAGGCAAATACGCCTGACAATGAACTCCCTGATGAAGACGCAGCATGAATCAATCTTCGACCTGTGTAATACATTTCGTCGCTAAACATACACCTGCTTCATGTTGTTCCTGGCTTATAACAAAACTTATGGAATACTCAAACCCTAAAATACCAGAGGGAATTAACACTACCGACGAGCACCCGTTGAAGGAATTTTTTATTCTAAGTGTCGGTGTATTAGGCCTCATATTTATTTTTGTGATCTTCGTCAGTCTTGCCGCAGAAAAACTCGCTGTCTATGTACCATTCGAGACAGAACAAAGTTTGATTCCAGATATGTGGGCACAGATTGATCCGGATACAGAATCAGAAACAGGTAAAGAAGCCCGGGAATACATGCAGTCCCTGAGTGACCGATTGGCAGTGCATATGCAACTCCCTGATGAAATGGAAATCACGCTACATTATGTTGAAGAAGATACAGTTAACGCCTTTGCCACCATCGGTGGACATATATTTATCTATCAGGGATTACTGAATGAACTTCATAGTGAGAATGCCCTAGCCATGGTCATCGCCCATGAGATGGCCCATGTGTATCATCGACACCCGATTATTGCCATGGGCAGAGGTGTTGTCATTGGTTTATTGTTATCCGCCATAACAGGCGCCAGTGGTGATCTATTCGTTGGCCAGGTCATCAATGAAACTGGCTTGATAGCCATGCTCACTTTCAGTCGTGATCAGGAAAGAGAAGCCGATATCACCGCACTCAATACCGTCAATGGCCTGTATCACCATGTAGCTGGCACCAATGACTTGTTCAAGGCATTAATGCAGGTACATCCAGATGAGGTTGAACCACCAGTTTTTCTTAGCACGCATCCTGTGACCCAGGAACGAATCGACGACTTAAAAAAATATGCTCAGGAAAAAGGCTGGGATACCGACACAGAATTGACACCAATTCCGCAAAACTTGAGATAAATCAATTCTTTCTTACCATGAGTCATGGTATAAATCCCGCCCATTTAAAATATTACTGTTAAAAGGAAACTCATGCTGCAAATACCTGTACTTACTGATCAAAACCTCAAGGATTATGAACGTGACGGCTTTGTCATCGTCCGCAATGCCTTCAATGCGGAAAACATAGCCAAAATAGAACAATGGACAGTTGAATTGGCAGAATTGCCTGAAGAATCAGGGAAGCAATGGGTCTTCCATGAACAAAGCAAACTGAATCCCGACGAAAAATTAATTTGCCGCATAGAGAAAATCTCACCTTTCCACAAAGGATTTGCTGAACTTGGTGAAGCCTTAAAAAAACCCATGTCACAAATCATGGGCGAAGACGCGGTCATGTTTAAGGAGAAGGTCAATTTTAAAATGTCGGGTGGTGACGGCTTTACCCCACACCAGGATCAGCAAGCCGGCTGGGGATATTATACTGACTACTTTTTAAGCGCACTGGTAAGCATCGATGAAGCCACCATTGAGAATGGTTGTTTACAGATCGTCGCCGGTCACCAGCATGATGGCCTCTACAAGGAATGGGAACCACTGACCGAAGAAAATATGGCAGATATGGAATTTGTTCACTGCCCAACCAGCCCTGGTGATATGGTAATATTCGATTGTTACGCGCCACATTCATCAGACCCTAATATGAGTGACAAAACCAGACGCCTGTATTATGTAACCTATAATCGAGCCTCGGCGGGCAATCACATGGAACAATACTATGCGGATAAATATAAAAACTACCCGCCCGATATTGACCGCGAAAAAGATAAAGAATACGTGTTCAGGGTTTAATCATTCAACACCTTATGTGGGGGACCAATTATGAGTAAACGCATCTTGCATACTATGCTCCGTGTCGGCGATCTGGATCGCTCTATCAATTTCTACACCAATGTTCTCGGCATGAAATTGCTGCGAAAATCTGAAAACGAAGAATATGCCTACACCCTGGCATTTATCGGATATGCAGATGAGTCCGAGAGTGCCGTCATTGAATTGACCTATAACTGGGATACCTCAGAGTATGATCTCGGCAATGCTTATGGCCACATTGCAATCAGCGCCGATGACATCTATGCGACTTGTGAAGAGATCAGGCAAGCGGGCGGTGAAATTATCCGTGAACCGGGGCCAGTCCAAGGTGGCACAACCGAAATCGCATTTGTGAAAGATACTGATGGCTATAGCA
>JAKZTI010000185.1:0-35804 GCA_047517145.1 Gammaproteobacteria bacterium | reverse complement strand
CTATCCTACATCTGTCCTTATGAATGCAATACCTGCCTATATCGCAGGTGTTCCCGAAATTATAATGGTCGTGCCTTTACCAAAGGGTGAAAAAAACCAGATGGTTCTGGCCGCGGCAGCGATCTCTGGTGTCAGCAAGGTATTCTCAATCGGCGGCGCGCAGGCGGTGGCGGCACTCGCCTATGGAACTGAATCGGTGCCAAAGGTGGATAAGATCGTTGGACCGGGAAATATTTATGTAGCAACCGCCAAGAGACAGGTCTTTGGTGCTGTGGGTATCGATATGATTGCGGGCCCATCGGAAGTACTCATTGTCAGTGATGGAGAAAGTAATCCGGATTGGGTAGCAATGGATTTGTTTGCACAGGCAGAACATGACGAGGAGGCCTGTGCCATTCTGGTTTGCCCAAAAGTTGAGTTTCTTGATGCCGTTGAGGAAAGTATCGAGCGATTGCTGCCCGGGTTGGAACGGAAAGACATTATCAAAAGTTCACTTGATAAAAATGGTGCATTGATTCTTGTTAAAGATATCGATGAAGCCATTGAACTTGTCAATCATATCGCACCGGAGCATCTTGAACTTTCTGTAACTGCACCTGAACCATTGCTACCCAGAATCCGACATGCAGGTGCTATCTTTATGGGACATTATGCGGCAGAAGCCCTGGGAGATTATTGTGCAGGACCAAATCATGTCTTGCCGACAGCCCGTACCGCCAGGTTTTCTTCGCCTTTGGGAGTATACGATTTCCAGAAACGATCTTCAGTCATCATGTGTACAGAGCAGTCTGCGTCGTCATTGGCATTGACAGCTTCTGTGTTGGCACACGGGGAAGGACTAACAGCACACGCACGCTCTGCAGAATATCGAATTAAATCCTGACGACTCATTATGTGTAACCACGACAGGCCTTCTCCAGAAGAGCGATTGCAACAGTGGATTAAACCGGAGCTACTTGCGGCTAGCGCGTATCACGTGCCTGATGCAGGGGGTTTAATCAAACTGGACGCAATGGAAAACCCGTATCTACTACCCGTTGAATTACGGGAGACGATAATGGAGGTTATTTCCGGAGCTGAAATCAATCGTTATCCTGATCCCGATTCCAGTGACCTGAAGCAAAGCTTGCGCGGGGTAATGGATATTCCAGAGGGCATGGAGATCATGTTGGGCAATGGCTCAGACGAACTGATTCAAATCATTGCCCTGGCAGTTGCACATTCAGGCAAGACTATTCTGGCTCCTGAGCCCGGATTTGTGATGTATAAGATTATTGCTGATACCGTTGGTGCGAAATATGTTGGTGTTGATTTAAATCGCGATGATTTTTCTCTGGACAGTGAGGCCATGTTGTCTGCGATTGATAAGTATCAGCCGGCGATCGTGTTTCTGGCATATCCTAATAATCCGACCGGCAATTTATTTGATGAAGAAACCATCAAGGAAATTATCCATGCAGCACCAGGATTGGTGGTAGTAGATGAAGCTTATTCTGCTTTCTCCGAAGAATCTTTTATGCAGCGACTGGGAGAGTTCGACAATCTTTTAGTGATGCGAACATTATCCAAATCTGGTCTGGCTGGATTACGTTTGGGTATTCTCGCCGGGCCTGCCTTGTGGTTAGAGCAACTGGATAAACTACGTCTGCCATACAATATCAATACGCTTTCACAGAAGATGGCGGAATTAATATTGTCGCGTTATGACATTTTGCAACAACAGGCTGAAATCATCTGCACCAATCGATCAACATTATTTGAACAGTTGCAGGCCATTAATGGTGTTCATCCCTGGCAGAGTTCTGCTAATTTTATTTTGTTTAAATCGACGGTAAAATCAGCAGATGAAATTTCCGCAGCATTATTGAAACAAGGAATTCTGATCAAGAATGTTTCTGCCACTTTTCCGGTGTTGAAAGATTGTTTGCGGGTGACGGTGGGGACTGAAGCTGAGAATGAGGCTTTTGTTGTTGCATTGAAGTTGGCATTATCAAGCTGATCAGGTTTCGCCCTGAACGGCGACTCACTTTTCTATGAAGAAAAGTGGGTCGTCATGAAGACGAAAACAATACTAACCCTAACCCCGCTTAATATGTGGTCTCTGCGTGACCACTGCATTGATTTTTAGCTCATCCCAACCACGGACAATTGTCATTTCGATTTTTGTACCTGGTGCAAGTTTGGCGATGGTGTCGATGGCTTGTCGTGGGTCGATGATATCCTGTCCCTGAATCATGGTGACGACATCACCGGGATTGATGCCGGCGATATCGGCAGGGCCTCCCTGTAGTACACCTGAAACAAGGACTCCACCTTTCATCAAGCCCATGGCTTCTGCGATGTCTGCGGGAAGAGGTTGTGCCCGGATACCTATCCAGCCGCGAACCACGCGTCCATTGCTGATCAGTTGCTGCATGACATCAAGTGCTGTGTTGACTGGTGTTGCCAGACCTATCCCCTGTGAACCTCCCGTGGTTGAATAGATTGCGGTGTTGATGCCAAGAAGGTTGCCTTGAGAAGAGATCAGGGCACCCCCTGAGTTACCGGGGTTAATGTCTGCATCGGTCTGGATAAAATTATCAAAAGTTGTAATGCCCAGTCGTCTCCTGCCGGTGGCACTGATGATTCCTTGGGTGACGGTTTGGCCAAAATCATAAGGGTTGCCAATGGCAAGGACGACATCACCAACACGTAGTTGGCTGGAGTCACCTATGGGGATGACAGGGAGATTACCCAGACCAATCTGCAGGACGGCCAAATCTGTATCACTATCGATGCCGATGGTTCTGGCAATCGTTTCCCGTCCGTCACGTAAGACTACAAATATTTCTTCAGCACCTTGTATCACATGTGCGTTGGTTAGGATGTGACCTTGTGTGTCCATGATGACGCCGGACCCCTTACTTTCGATTCTTTTTCTTTTGTTTGTAGCGCCATTGTTCTGGGACGATTCGCCAAAGAACCTCCTGAATAGCGGGTCTTGAAGGATAGGATTTCTCGGTTCTGAAAAAGTATTACCGGAATAAATATTCACCACAGCAGGGGCGGCGGCCTCTATTGCTGCGTGATACGAATCTGCCTGTCTGGCTGTATCGAAAGGCAATCTTCCTGGCATTAGCAACAAAATAACTGCAGCTGCGGCAAGCCCGATAACAATGGATTGAGCAACAAATGTCAGCGCCTGATTTAAATTCATTGTCTGGATTTCGTTAAAATATGAAGACATACCCAAACTACTTGGAAATGCAGGTTTCAGCAAGATGAAAAGTAGTTATATTCAAGGCATAAAGCCAAAGAACTAGTCATTCTAGTTCAAGGTTTTATAACGTAGAAAATGGCTGCTTTTCGTCTTGCCCTGCGGGAGCTCAGTCAGGAAGCCTGTACCGCGTTACAACTCTTATGAAGGACCAGTCATTCACTGCGAGTCGCGCCTTGCTCTGACTTCCTGACTGAACTCTGAATCCTGCATTTCCAAGTAGTTTGGGTATAGTTAAGTGGACTCAGTTAACTGGGCAAATCTTGGTCATTTTCAGGTAATAGGCTTGACATAGCATGATATACTGCCGAACTAGAATAAAATTAGTAGTAACTTGAATATTGGAAATATTTTGGGGTGAGCGATATGCAAGACGATGGCCAAAATAATGGTATAGATAAAAAACGGCGTCATTTTCTTACAGCTGCTGCGACTGTTGTTGGCGGCGCGGGTGTTTTGGCGACTGCCGTCCCATTTGTGTCTACTTTATCGCCAAGCGCCAAGACCAAGGCGATTGGTGGCCCGATTGAGGTGGATATTAGTGGCTTGAAGCCTGGTGAGAAGATGACAGTAAAATGGCGCGGTAAGCCAGTCTGGATCTTACGCAGAAGTGAAGCATCGGTAGCAGATCTCTCCGGGATGACGGATATATTACGTGATCCAGACTCAAAAGTTGATCAGCAGCCCGAATATGCTAAAAATGGATATCGATCCGTCAAACCAGAATATCTGGTTCTCGTTGGACTTTGTACGCACCTTGGTTGTTCACCGAACTATCTCGCAAGCAATGAGGCACATGATTTTGGTGCAGATTGGAAAGGTGGGTTCTTCTGCCCGTGCCATGGGTCAAAGTTTGATCTTGCTGGACGGGTTTACAAAGGCGTGCCGGCTCCGGCGAATCTGGTAGTACCGAAATATCAGTTTATCAGTGAAACTATAATACTGATTGGTGATGATTCAGGTAGTGGTGAACTGGGGGCAAAAACATGAACAAGCTCACTAATGAGGGTATAAAGTTACTAAGTAATACCCTCGGCTGGGTTGATGATCGATTTCCTCTAACCAAGACCTGGAATGAACATCTTGCTCAGTACTACGCACCAAAGAATTTTAATTTCTGGTATTACTTCGGAGCTCTGGCATTAGTTGTTTTCGTTATTCAGATTGTCACCGGTATCTGGTTGACTATGAATTACAAACCTTCCGCTGAACATGCATTTGCATCGGTGGAATATATCATGCGTGACGTTGATTGGGGTTGGTGGATTCGTTACATGCATTCAACGGGCTCGTCTGCTTTTTTTATCGTCATTTACCTGCATATGTTTCGGGGCATGATGTATGGATCTTACAAACGTCCAAGAGAACTTCTGTGGCTGACCGGAATGTTTATTTATCTGATCCTCATGGCCGAGGCATTTTTTGGTTACTTATTACCCTGGGGGCAAATGTCTTACTGGGGAGCACAGGTGATTATTTCATTGTTTGGTGCGATACCATTTATTGGTCCTGAACTGGCCGAATGGATTCGAGGTGATTATGTCGTCTCTGATGTAACATTAAACCGCTTTTTCTCTTTCCATGTCATTGCCGTACCGCTGGTACTCTGTGGATTAATTGGCTTACATATATTCGCGCTGCATGAAGTCGGTTCTAATAACCCCGATGGCGTGGAAATCAAGAAACATAAAGATGCCAATGGTGTACCGCTGGATGGTATCCCTTTTCATCCTTATTACACCGTAAAAGATATTGTTGGGGTGGTGGTTTTTTTGATTTTCTTCTGTCTGGTGGTGTTTTTTAATCCGGAGATGGGTGGATATTTTCTGGAGCATGCTAATTTTATCCCGGCAGATCCACTGAAGACACCTGAACATATTGCTCCAGTATGGTATTTCACACCATTCTACGCCATCTTGCGTGCGGTACCGGATAAACTGGGCGGTGTCATGGCCATGGGTGCTTCTACTTTGATATTTATGGCATTACCATGGCTGGATCGAAGTCCGGTAAGGTCAATTCGTTACCGTGGATGGAAATACAGGACTGCGCTATCAATATTTGTGGTTACCTTTATTAGTCTGGGTTGGCTGGGTATGCAGGTCGCAACACCGAATGTGACAATGGCATCCAGAGTCTTTGCGATTATTTATTTTCTGTTCTTTTTGTTAATGCCTTTTTATACGGCAAATGACACGGATAAACCTGTTCCGGAGAGGACGACTTAAAGATGAAACGCACAATTATTTTATTTGTTGTGGCATTGGTTTGGCCATTAGCCGTGTCAGCGACATCGTCTGATCATCCTCAATTCAGGGCAAATGTGGATGTGACAAACAAGGCCTCGTTACAGCGCGGCGCAAAAATCTTTATGAACTACTGTATGGGCTGCCATTCAGCCGCTTATATGCGCTACAACCGTATGGGCAAAGACTTAGGCATTGAAGATTCAATTCTGCAGAGCAACTTGATGTTCGGCACTGAGAAGAGTGGCGATACCATGACGATTGCGATGCAAAAAGGAGACGCCGAGAAATTTTTTGGTACTGCAGCACCAGACTTATCTGTCATCGCTCGTTCAAAAGGTGCTGACTGGCTGCTCACCTACTTCATGACTTTTTACCGTGATGATTCAAGGCCTTTTGGTGTGAATAATCTGGCGTTTAAAGATGTGGCGATGCCACACGTATTGTGGGAATTACAGGGAATACAAAAACCTGTCTTTAAAACAGTTGTATCTGAAGATGGCACGCAACGTGAAGTGATTGATCATCTGGAACTTGAGACACCGGGTTCGCTAGATAGTAAAGACTACAAAAAAACGGTCAATGATCTGGTCAACTTCCTTGTTTACGTTGGAGAGCCTGCTCAAATACAGCGCAAGAGCGTGGGTGTCATAGTTATTTTATATCTGCTAGTACTTCTGGTTATCGTCTATATGCTCAAGAAAGAGTATTGGAAGGATGTCCATTAATAGTTTTTACAATCAATTATAATTAAATAGTTATTTATCAGGAGATGTTATGGCGAGTATAGCCAATAGGCGTTCTGTAATGGTGTTGTATTCAGATACTATCAGTCCCGCAAGTCATTGTGTGCGGTTGGTTCTTGCTGAAAAAGATATCAATGTTGAAATTAATTATGTCGAAGACGGAGAAAGACCAGAAGCGCTGATTGAAATCAATCCATACAACTCTGTTTTGACATTAATAGACAGAGATCTGGTTTTATATGATGAACAGATCATCATGGAATACCTTGATGAAAGATTTCCTCATCCACCTTTATTGCCGGTAGACCCGGTTAATAGGGCAGGCAATCGTCAATTACGTTTCCGTGTTCTGAAAGATTTATATTCTTTGATTGATGATATTGAATCATCGGATAGCACGAAAGTCGGTATTGCACAAAAGACCATGAAAGATAACCTGACTGCAATTGTGCCAGCATTTATACACAAGTCATATTTCATGTCGGATGAATATACCCTGGTTGATTGTTGTATGGCACCCTTATTATGGCGCTTACCAGAATATGGAGTCAAACTACCAGCATCGGCCAGTCCACTTGAACAATATGCTGATAGACTTTTTGAAAGAGATGCCTTTCAGTCCAGTCTTTCTGATGCAGAAAAGGACATACGAGGCCTGGTGAGCGTCTAATATTAATGGACACGAATAAATCTATGACTTCAAACAGGTCATATCTCATCAGGGCACTGAATGAATAGATTTATTTTTTTGCCGGGTTCAGTGGCCAGGCATTTATGATTAATGTTTAATCAATGCTGTATTGGCAATTTGTGCAAAGGAAAATGGTCGAGGCATGATGTTTGCCGGAGATGAAACTCTGGCGGAAGACAATGCCTTAAGTTGAGCAGAAAGACTCTAGCAGAAAACCGGCATTGAGAATTGTAAATTAGGTTTGTAATCTGCTTTAATCGACGTACTGAAATAGTTTTACAACTTTCTGAACACCACCTGTTTCCTGGGCTACTTTGGTAGCAACATCAGACTCTGTCCTGGTTAACAATCCCATTAAATAGACCACCCCCTTTTCAGTGACTACCTTTACACGTGTTCCATCAAAATTATCCAGTGTCAGTAGTTTGGTTTTTACTTTTGATGTAATCAGGCTATCACTGGTGCGACTTGTCCATGAACTGGGTGCTGCAATGGTTAATTCATCATAAACGTGAGTGACCTTTGGAATTTCTCTGACAATGTTAACGATACGGTTTCTAATATCCTCACTTGGTGTTTCACCAGTAATTAGTACAACCAAGTTATAGCTAGTCACGTTGAGGTGTGAGCTGTCATTTATTTCTTTATCAGAATAGAAGCTCTTGGCTGCTTTTAATTCTATGTTCTGGTCTTCAATGAAGGTTCCAGCTGTTCGCCTATCATGCGCAACAACGGCTGTTGTTCCCGCAGCGGCTCCGGCGCCGATAACAGCGGCAGCACATCCGGAAAGCATAAGTGGTATTAGTGAAATTAAAAATATTTTTTTGTGTAGAATCATTTATTGATTTACTCCTGACCAAGTAGATGACGATCAATTAAATCGCACAGGGAATGAATAATCATAATATGTACTTCCTGTATTCTTGCTGTAGACCAGCTGGGGACACGAAGTTCAAAGTCATTTTGTTTCATCATGTCTGCTATCTGTCCGCCTTCACGTCCAGTCAGTGCAATGATGGTCATATCGCGATCATGGGCAGCATCAATCGCATGAATAATATTATGGGATTCTCCACTGGTGCTGAACGCCAGTAAAATATCGCCTGCTTGCCCAAGTGCTCTTATTTGTTTGGAAAATATTTCAGCGTATTGGTAATCATTCGCGATAGAGGTAATGGTTGATGAATCAGTTGTTAATGCAACTGCGGGGAGTCCAGGGCGTTCCATCTCAAACCTATTTAGCATTTCTGAAGAAAAATGTTGGGCATCGGCAGCAGAGCCACCATTACCGCAGGACAAAATTTTGTGTTCACCAAGAAAACAATCTGTCATGGCTTTTGCGGCATCCACAATGACCGGTGCTAAAAGTTCGGCTGCTTCAGTTTTAACCTGAATGCTTTCAGCAAAATTTTCTTTTACTCTTTGGACAGGATCCATAATGTTAGTTTGCCAAGCTGCTATCTCATTTGTTTATCTCAGCGCAAGATTATGCCTGAAATGCGTTTTTAATCCACTCAATCATCGGGGTTTCTTGTGACCCAGATACGGCAACAACATCAAATCGGCAGTCCAGTTGTGAGGCACTACGATTTTCAGAAAGGTATTGGTGGCTAGTGGATATAATGCGTTCACATTTTTTCCTGTTAATGGATTCCAGAGCTGTATGAAAGTGATTACTGGATCTATAGCGCACCTCAATAAACAGAATAATACTTTTATCCTGCATGATCAGATCGATTTCACCAAATGCTGATCTGAAATTTCTATCCAGAAGTTTGAGTTTTTCAGTTAAGAGGTATTCTAGTGCTATTTGTTCAGCCCAACGTCCTCGCTGATAAGAAATCTTCCCTGAATTGTCTGGCATGTAGTAAGGGTTCCTGTTAATTCAAAATAGCTGCGTCCGTTAATTCCGGTTTACCATCAACAAACTGGGCCCAAATCAGTCTTCTTTGCACCTGGCCTCCTTCATTAATCTTGATATAGCCAGTCTTACCTACGTATTGTTGGGTTGGTTGTAAACTAAGTTCAGCAAGCCGAGGGATGAGGCGATAGGCATCGATACCAAAGGCATAGAGCCTCTTATAGGCTGAAAGAGATGGTTTTTGGTATCGCTCGATCATTCTGCTTAACGGGGAATATTCATTCTCAGGATCAATCACCCAGGGCATATCAACGAAAAAGACACCATTGATATCACTATCTTCACGTGTATTTATATTACCCGTATAAATATTGGAAATGGAATACAGGGCAATATCTTCAGTACCGTAGTAACGCAATTGTGGGACCAGTTGCCTGGCTATATTAGGAGGGATCGCCATGAAGATTAAATCTACATCTTGTCTGCGTCTTGTCTCGGTTTTCAGACTTCTTTGTAATTTACTACGCAGGGTTTTACTTCGCTGTTCACTTTGGTCAATATTAAGGACGCTTTTGACAGGGTTGCTCAGCTCTTTAACATCTTGTCCTATGTTGACATGTTCAAGAAGGGTGCCCCCAATTTCCTGCCAGTGAGATGCAAAAGCATCATGAATACGTCTGCTTCTTTCATCTCCCGTAGTGATGCTGATTGCTCGAGCACGTCCATCAAACCAGGCGCGTTCCGCTACTTGTTTGGCTTCTTCTTCTGGAGATAGACCAAACTGTATGATTGCAGGAAGTGGAGATGAACTTGATGAGTTTGAAATATCATATTCACCGTCATACTGATTGAGTACCAGTGTTGTTACCGTAATATCGCTCTGTTCTATCAATTTCGTAATGGCTGGTTTTTGTAATGGGCCGACGACAAAATCAGCACCTTCGGTAATGGCCTGTGCATACTTTGCAACGACATTTTCAGTATCGGTGTTATAAATTTTTATAATCGGTTTATCATCTCTTGACTCATACCATGCCGCCATGAAACCTTCACGTATAGCGATAGAAGCATCATTATATTTCCCCGTGAAAGGCAGAAGTAGAGCGACCTGCGAAGGTTGTTCTGCCAATTGTCTGGAAGTGTCGATAATCTCTGGAATGATGTTGACCAGGGCAGGATGATCAGGATATCTTTGTTGCCATGTAATTATTGATGCTTCAAGGTTCACCGTGTTTTGCAGCATGGTCCTGTTGATGATGGCAAGTTCCAGCCAGCTAGTGAGAATGCCGGCGTTATTTGTTCGATATGTATCAAGTTCACTCGGTGATAATTGGGATAAACTTTGCCAAAGTTTTTGATAATTGTCAGAAGTATCCTGAGTATCATCGAGATAAGAATTTAAAAGAATGCGTTCTGTGGCTGCAGCAAAATATTCTTTTTTCGACTGCAGTATTGTTGCACGTGTTTCATGAAATTTAGCAAGTACTGTTCTTGAAATCTCAGAAGGAAGATCAATATTTAGCAGAGCATAGGCAGCTTCGGTATTGTCTTGCGCCAGAAGAATCTGTGCTTCATAAATTGTTATAAGAACATGCTGAACATCACTTAGTTTTTCCGGTGGTAGAAAATCAATAAGCAGTTGGGCCCGGTCTATTTCCTGGTTTTTGATCAAGGCATCTGCAGCAGCGAGTTGATACTTGATTTCGTTATTGGGATCTGATTTTGCCAGTATCAGATATTCTTCAGCAGCAGCATAAAAGTTTCCTGCCTGATAAAGTTCTTTTGCGTGTACATTGGCTGCAGAGACTGAAGTATCATCGACAGGTTTACTCGCTTGTGGATCACAGCCAGCCAAACTCAATACAGTTAGGCTTAATGAGGAAAGCAGGAGAAATTGAATGATTGGTTTATTGTGTTGCATTATTTTATTAAAGTAGTCCTTAACTCGATTTTACCGTGGCACTAGTGTCACATTAGCGAAGCGGAGTTCTGTGTGTCAATTTTAAAAGGTGCCCTGTACATTGTCGCAACACCCATTGGAAACCTTGAGGATCTCAGCCCTCGGGCGAAAGCGGTGCTGAAAAATGTCGATCTTATTGTGGCTGAGGATACTCGCCACAGCAAGCCTATGTTAAATCAATTTGGTATCGAGACGAAAATTCGCGCTTATCATGATCATAATGAACGTATACAAACACCTGTGCTGATTGAGCAACTGCAGGCAGGAATGTCTATTGCTCTAATTTCAGATGCCGGTACGCCCTTGATTTGTGATCCAGGATACCATTTGCTGCTTGCTGCACACGCTGAGAAGATAAAGGTAATTCCAGTACCTGGACCATCTGCATTGATTAGCGCTCTCTCTGTGGCTGGTTTTTCTTCTGAAAAATTTGTCTTCGAGGGGTATCTACCTGCCAGGAAAACGGCCCGTAGGCAACGACTGCAACAGCTAAAGGGTGAGACCAGAACGCTGGTTTTTTATGAAGCGCCGCATCGAATACTGGCAAGCATAGAAGATGCGATCATATGTTACGGCGACGAACGACAGGCCGTGATCGCAAAAGAGATCAGCAAACGACATGAAAATATTCAGCGTGGGAGGCTGTCTGGGCTTCTGGCCTGGTTGCATAGCGATAAAGATCTGAGCAAAGGTGAGTTTGTTGTGGTTATTCAGGGTGATAAAACGAGTCAGTTTGATACTCAGGAGGCCAGTAGAATTCTGAAAATATTATTGGCAGATCATTCTGTGAAACAAGCAGCCAGACTGACCGGTGAAATAATGCAGGGCAACAGGAATGATATATATAAGTTAGCCATGGATTTGAAAGACTCATAGGCCGGAATAGTGCAGTATGGTCAGGGAAGTTATAAATAGAACTGCCCTAAAATGACCTTGCATGTCCTTGTTCCTTAACCGAAACTAGCGACTCTGGAGTCGGCCGGGTAATCGCTCTTTGTTTTACGTGCACGTCCTTAGGGACTTGTCTGTTGACAGGGAGAGGAAAGTCCGGGCTCCGCAGGACAGAGTGCCAGATAACATCTGGGAGGCGTGAGCCTATGGAAAGTGCCACAGAAAATATACCGCCGTTGGTTTTTTAGGAAACAAATGGTAAGGGTGAAATGGTGTGGTAAGAGCGCACCGCGCTGGTAGTAATATCAGTGGCAGGGTAAACCCCACTCGGAGCAAGACCAAATAGAGGGGCAGATTGCCTATGCAACGAAACGTGGTCCGCGTTGTCCCTGGGTAGGTTGCTTGAGGTGTACGGTGACGCACATCCTAGATGAATGATTGCCTCCACCAGCTTGCTGGTGGAACAGAACCCGGCTTATAGGCCGACTCCGCATTTTTTTTTCTACAAAACCACCAAATAATGTCAATACTTCGAGTAAATTATTAACTATGAATTACAAGTCAATGATATAAAGTGAGTTTAAATTTATGTGGTGTAGACTTCCTTTGTGTGTTTCCTCTTTTCTTCGCTAAGTAACTGTTAAATAAGACACATTTCCTAAATAAATTGGCAAAGTTTGCTTGCATCAGGCCCTGCATATACCTATAGTTCGCGAAGTGGGTAATTGTGGGTAATTGTGGGTAAAACAAACATTTAGGGGAATTTCCTTGTTTAGAGGTTTTAACACACTCAGTGTTGATAGCAAGGGTCGATTAGCGGTGCCTAGTCGACATCGCGAACGCCTGTCCTCAGAAACTGGAGGTTGCCTGGTTTTAACCCTGAATCCAATGGATAGATCGCTTTGGTTATACCCCCTGATTGAGTGGGAATTCATCGAAACCAAACTTGCCGAATTATCAGATTTTGACAAACAGGGCCGTAGAACCAAACAGATGATGCGTGGTTATGCCACTGATTGTCAGTTGGATGCTCAAGGTAGAATTCTGATTCCACAGGAATTACGTGATTACGCTCAACTTAAGAAACAGGCGGTCATTCTCGGTCAGGGAAATAAATTCGAGATATGGGACGAAGCTGCGTGGAGAGAGCAACGTGATCAATGGTTAGAGCAAATCGGAGATGATTCAGGTGAGCCCTCTGATGCACTTAGATCTCTGTCATTATGATTCCTGGCACTATGATTTATGCCTGATGAATAACGCGGGAAATGACCGACACAATTGCACAAGGGTCAAACAGCACGGAGTTTAGACATACACCGGTATTACTGAATGAAACATTACAAGGCCTCAAGATACGTTCTGACGGTATGTACATTGATTGTACATTTGGTCGAGGGGGCCATAGTCGCGCCATTCTTGATCAACTTGGAGAGGATGGCAGTTTACTTGCGTTCGATAAAGACCCGGATGCAATTGCAGCTGTTGATGGACAATTACTTGATGATCCGCGATTTACGCTTGTGCACGGTTCCTACACGAAGCTGGAAGAGACTGTGAAAGCAATGAAGCTTACAAAGAAGGTTAACGGTGTATTTCTGGATCTGGGCGTCTCTTCACCACAACTTGATGATGCATCGCGCGGGTTCAGTTTTCTGCGTGATGGTGATCTTGATATGCGTATGGACAACAGCCATGGCATGACAGCAGCAGAGTGGCTGAATCAGGCCCCTGCGAAAGAAATTGCGAATGTACTCTATGAATATGGTGACGAAAGATATTCAAGGCGCATCGCCAGAGCTATCGTTGAGCGGCGAGATAAAGAACCTATGGCACGGACGATACAACTTGCCGAACTGGTTGTATCAGCAATTCCACATAAGGAAAAAGACAAGCACCCTGCGACCCGAACATTCCAGGCAATTCGTATTTTCATTAATCGAGAGCTGGAAGAATTAGAAACTGTCTTGACCCAGGCAATGAATGTGCTTTCGGCCAATGGCAGGTTATTGGTGATCAGCTTTCATTCACTTGAAGATCGGATAGTGAAAAGGTTTATGCGAGGTCAATCTCGCGGTGTTGATATCCCAAGAGAAATCCCCGTGACACATGATGTCTTCAAATCGAAACTCACTATTGTTGGAAAGCCTGTACGTTGCCAGCCGGATGAAATAAAAAATCACCCAAGAGCACGTAGTGCAGTATTACGTATCGCCGAGTGCCCAGCGACATGAAGAATATCCTCTTAGTTCTTCTGGGTGCTGCGGTGTTTTTTTCAGCAATTGAGGTTGTTATTGCTCGGCATGAAACACGTAAATTATTTGTAGAAATTCAAGCGCAGGAAAAACAGCGAGATAATTTGAATGAAGAGTGGGGGCGCTTGCAGCTGGAGCAGAGCACCTGGGCAACTGATGCTCGAATTGAGTCGGTATCGAAAACCGAGTTACATATGATCGAGCCTGAAACACGTGCTGTGATCCTGATTTCGAAATGAGTAATTTTTAAATGAGTTTGGGCCCAACATGAGAGAAACAGAAAAAATAATTGAATTCCCGATGCGGCGCTGGTTTCTACTCAGTCTTTATACAGTCTGTATGGCGGGCTTACTTTTCCGTGTCGTCGATCTGCAGGTACTGAATAAAGAGTTTTTGCAGAATCATGGTGATGCAAGGGCGTTACGCGTGGTAAAGATACCTGCTCACCGAGGCATGATAACGGATCGCAATGGTGAGGCACTGGCAATTAGTACACCAGTTAATTCGATCTGGGCTGTTCCCCGGAAAGTGATGGCGGCAGATGCAAAACTGGATCAGCTTGCTGAATATTTACACATGGATGAAAAAGAATTAAGTGGCATGTTGAAAGATCGAATTAATAGGCAGTTTGTTTATCTTAAAAGACATGTTGCTCCCTCACTCGCTGAGCAGGTGATGTTACTGGATATTCCCGGAATCTCATTGCAGAGAGAATATCGTCGTTACTATCCTGCAGGTGAAGTCACTTCTCACGTGCTTGGATTCACTAATATTGATGATTCAGGTCAAGAGGGTATGGAACTTGCCTTTGACAGCTGGCTTAAGGGCTCTCCAGGTAGTAAACGAGTTTTAAAAGACAGGCTCGGTCGCATCGTTGAAAACATAGAAAGTATTACTACGCCAGATCCCGGTAATGAACTTATCCTGTCAATTGACAGGCGCGTTCAATATCTGGCCTATCGAGAATTAAAAAACGCGGTCAATAATTATAAAGCACGTGCAGGAACATTGGTCATACTCGATGTGAAGACAGGTGAAATTATTGCCATGGTTGGTCAGCCTTCATATAACCCGAATAACAGAACAGGCCTGAAAAGTGGACATTTCCGTAATCGAGCATTAACAGATGTGTTTGAGCCAGGTTCGACATTAAAACCATTTACCATCGCTACTGCACTTGAAAGTGGTTTATACGATTTGAAATCAACCATTGATACACATCCGGGGTTTTTTAAGGTGGGTGATCACACTATCCGGGATCACAGAGATTATGGTGTGATTGATCTGGTTACTATTATTAAAAAGTCTAGTAACATCGGGGCCAGTAAGATTGCATTGTCTCTTGAGCCACTGGATTTCTGGTCAACACTGACAAAGGTTGGTTTTGGTCGAGCCACTGGAAGTGGTTTTCCAGGAGAGGCTTCCGGTTATTTAAATCCATATAACAACTGGTCTGAAGTTGAACAGGCAACCATGTCCTTTGGCTATGGTATCTCAACAACAGCCTTACAATTGGCGCAGGCCTATATGCCTTTCGCTACGGACGGCTTGATGTTGCCAGTTTCATTTTTAAAGGTTACGGAACCAGTCACTGGAAGCCGTGTGTTTTCTGCGCGTGTGGCCAGGCAAGTCAGGACCATGTTGGAAACAGTAGTACAAAAAGGTGGTACCGGGAACAGGGCTTTTGTTGAAGGATACCGTGTCGCCGGCAAAACCGGGACAGTCCATAAAACTGTAGTTGGCGGTTATTCAGAAGATCGTTATTTATCACTATTTGCAGGCATGGCTCCCGCCAGTAATCCAAGGTTGATTGCTGTAGTGATTATCGACGAGCCCAAGGGTGATCAATATTATGGCGGCCTGGTGGCAGCGCCAGTATTTTCAAATGTTATGGCGGGTGCCTTGCGTTTGCTTGATATTCCACCAGATGATTTGCCTGTATTAAATGGACAGGTAATTGCAGCGGGAAGGGTTAACTGATGATGTCAGCTGAAAACCTGACATATACTCAAACTCTCAGTCAGTTGTTGCAGGGCATAGTAGATGTTGCAAGTCAGGACGATGTAAAAGTAACAGGTATCACTTCAGATAGCCGCATGGTAAATACAGGCGATCTGTTTATAGCCTATAAAAATCCAGACATCACGGCTTATGTGCAATCTGCAATTGATGCAAGTGCATCAGCAGTTGTAATAGAGTGTGAGCAACTTCCGGATATTCCGAAATACAGTGTACCCGTTATTGCACTTCCACAGTTGCGTGCGCAAGCAGGTTTGATTGCGGCAAAATTTTTCGGACATCCAAGCCATGATATGAATGTAATAGGTATTACAGGCACGAATGGCAAAACCACCGTGAGTTATCTAATCGCGCAAGCATTGGATATTAAAAGTCCGGGTAAGAGTGGTCTGCTTGGCACTTTGGGGTATGGACCATTTAAAAATATCTGCAAAGGGCCCAATACAACGCCGGAAGCAGTGATGCTACAAAATACATTCGCGAATCTACAGCAGGATAAAATTGATGTCGTTGCTATGGAGGTTTCTTCTCACGGGCTGGAGGAATATCGTGTTACAGGTGTCGAATTTGATATTGCTGTGTTTACAAATTTAAGCCGTGATCATCTTGATTATCACCAGACTATGGAAAACTATGCAGAGTCAAAGCGCCGCTTGTTCAGTGATTACCTAATCAGAAAAGCAGCCATTAATCTTGATGATGAATTTGGTCGCGAGTTGATTAAAGAATTCCAAAATAAGATAGAGCTTGTTGGGTATACATTAAAATCTATTAGTCAAAATCAGCTTCCTGTCGTGTCAGCCAATATTGTTTCAAATAATGCATCAGGCATAACTCTGGATGTGAACTCTCCATGGGGAGAGGGAACATTGCACTCAGATTTGATCGGTCAGTTTAATGCTTCAAATTTATTGGCCTCACTGTCGGCGCTTTGTTTGTCTGCTATGCCATTCGCAGAGGTACTATCAGCTCTGTCTAAATGTTCAAGCGTCCCAGGCAGAATGGAATCTTTCAGGCAAGAGGGAAAACCCGTAGTCATTATTGATTATGCACATACCCCCGATGCCTTGGAGCAGGTGCTCATGGACTTGCAGTCTCAATTTTCAGGAAAACTCGTGTGTGTTTTTGGTTGTGGCGGGGATAGAGATCAGGGTAAACGCGCAGAAATGGGAGGCATTGCTGAAACACTTGTTGATCATATATTTTTGACCAATGACAATCCTCGAAATGAGTCTGCAGAGGCAATCATTGAAGATATTATCAGCGGCATAAAAGATCATTCTCATTTTACAAAAGAACTGGATCGACGAAATGCCATTATGGCGGCGATTGATTCTGTATCAAGCAGTGATGTTGTTTTAATTGCCGGGAAAGGTCATGAAGATTATCAGGAAATTGCCGGGGTGCGGCATCCTTTTAGTGATCGTTTAATCGTGCAAGAAATTCTGAACCAGCAAAACAGCGGTAGTGCCGGATGATTAGCATGCACATATCAAAAGCGGCCAAAACTTTACAAGCAAAATATCAGGGAGAAGATGTTTGCTTTACTGGATGTAGTACGGATACACGCACATTAAAAGACAAGGAATTATTTATTGCTCTGCGCGGTGAAAATTTCGACGGTCATGATTATCTCGATAAAGCGAAGGCCTTAGGTGCCAGTGCTGTTCTTGTTGAAGAAAAATATGTTGGGATAGGTTCATCCACTGGTTCATTTGCCGGGCCATCGATCGTTGTTAAGAACACGCGGCAGGCGATGGGCACATTAGCTAAAAATTGGCGCGCAGGTTTTTCCATACCGTTGGTTGCGATCACCGGCAGTAACGGTAAAACAACAGTGAAGGAAATGGTGGCTGGAATCTTAAGTTGCAAGGCATCTGTGCTGGCTACCCAGGGAAATCTTAATAATGACATCGGTGTACCACAGACATTATTTGGTCTGGGAGAAGAACATCAGTATGCGGTGATTGAGATGGGAGCCAACCATCCGGGTGAGATTGAATGGCTATCTCACGTTGCCCAACCAACTGTTGCCACGATTACCCAATGTGCACCGGCTCACCTTGAGGGGTTTGGAAGTGTTGAGGGTGTCGCGCACGCCAAGTCTGAAATTTTTAATGGATTGCTGGAGGATGGTATTGCCGTCATTAATGGCGATGATGACTTCGCTGAACTATGGCTGGAAAAAAGTAATCACGCCAACCAGCTTACCTTTGGACTAGACAGTGGCAATGAAGTAACTGCTGATTCGATCCTTATTGATGAGGATAAATCTTCATTTCAATTGATAACGCCTGTGGGAAATGTGGAGTTAACACTGAAGTTGCCGGGCAGACATAACATTATGAATGCCTTGGAAGCGGCGGCATGCGCAATTAGTTTAGGGATTGTTTTATCTACCATCAAGCAGGGTCTTGAATCTATCGGTGCAGTAAAGGGACGACTGCAAATTAAATCTGGTTTGAAGCAATGCCGAATTATTGATGATACTTATAACGCTAATCCAGCGTCACTGGATGCAGCATTGAAAGTCCTGGAAAGATTTCCCGGCAGGCATTGGTTGGTAATTGGTGATATGGGTGAACTGGGGGATGATGCTGAAGCATTGCATGCACGAGCGGGAGAGATCAGTAAAGCATCAGGCGTAGAACGACTTTTTGCGCTGGGTGAGTTGAGCCGAGCCAGTGCAGAATCTTTTGGCGAAGGGGCCCAACACATAAATAGCCATGAACAACTTGCTGAGCTATTAAACGAGGAAGTTGCTTCAGACGTTACCGTTTTAATCAAAGGGTCACGGGCTATGGGAATGGAGTACTTGGTTAATGCACTGGAGGCGAATGAATAATCATGTTGCTCTGGTTAACTGAATATCTTACACAATTTCATAGTGGCTTTAATGTTTTTCAATACCTGACAATGCGCATAATTCTCGGAGTATTGACATCACTTTTCATTTCTTTACTTGTTGGACCTTATTTGATAAGGCGACTGAATGAATACCAAATAGGCCAAAGTGTCAGAGATGATGGCCCGGAATCACATCTGTCAAAGTCTGGAACGCCGACCATGGGTGGCTTGTTAATTTTAGTATCGATTGCGGTCGGCACATTATGCTGGGCTGATCTAACCAACCGTTTTATTGCAGTCGTGTTATTGGTAACACTCGCCTTTGGGATAGTTGGATGGGTCGATGATTATCGTAAGGTTGTTGAGCAGGATCCAAAAGGTTTGCCAGGACGGTATAAATATTTCTGGCAATCAGTCATTGGTCTTGTTGCTGCCGTATATCTCTATCAGAGTGCTGCTTCACCTGCTGAGACCCAGTTGATTATTCCTTTCATAAAAGATGTGACGATAAACCTTGGCTGGATGTATGTTGTGCTGTCTTATTTTGTCATCGTTGGCACCAGTAATGCGGTAAATCTTACGGATGGACTCGATGGACTTGCCATCTTGCCCACCGTTCTGGTTGCGGGTGCCTTGATGATATTTGCCTATACCACAGGTCATATTTATTTCGCAGAATATCTGGGCATTCCTTATATCAAAGGTGTTGGAGAGGTCGCAATTTTTTGTGCTGCAATAGTTGGCGCAGGGCTAGGGTTTTTGTGGTTCAACACTTATCCGGCACAGGTTTTCATGGGTGACATCGGTGCACTGGCACTGGGTGCTGCGCTAGGTATTGTTGCAATAGTGGTTCGTCAGGAACTGGTGTTGTTCATTATGGGTGGTGTGTTTGTGATGGAAACGTTCTCCGTCATTCTGCAGGTCGGTTCTTATAAATTAACTGGTAAGCGAATTTTTCATATGGCACCACTGCATCATCATTATGAATTGAAGGGTTGGCCAGAGCCCAGAGTGATTGTCCGTTTCTGGATAGTCACGGTGATACTTGTATTGATTGGCCTAGCCAGTTTAAAGGTGAGGTGAGGCAAGAATCTTGGAATGTGCAGAGGCGATTGTTGTTGAAGTGATAGAGACAGGCAAACAAATTAATACTGTTGTCGTAGGTCTGGGGAAGACAGGCTTTGCTTGTGCACGATATCTGGCTGCACAGGGAATCAGTTTTGCAGTCACAGATAATCGTGATGAACCACCCATGTTAAGTGAGATGAAAGCAGCCTTGCCTGATGTTCCATTATGTCTGGGTGGGTTCGATGAATCTCTATTAATGAGTGCTGATCATTTATTGCTAAGTCCCGGTGTGTCTTTGCAAGAGGATGCCATCGTTAAGGCCATCGACGCCGGTGCGGAAGTGTATGGTGATATCGAATTATTTTGTCGAAATGTTTCAGCCCCTGTTATTGCCATTACAGGATCTAATGGCAAAAGTACTGTGACCACACTGGTTGCAGAAATGGCACGGGCAGCAAATTTCAATGTTGTTGCAGGCGGTAATTTGGGAACGCCTGCACTGGATTTGCTGATGGATAATGAACCTGATGTTTATGTGCTGGAACTATCAAGTTTTCAGTTAGAAACAGTGAGTTCATTGAATGCCATTGCCTCCGTCGTTTTGAATGTCTCACCAGATCATATGGACAGGTATGAAGGTTTGACAGAATATGAAACGGCAAAGGAACGCATCTACGATGGTAGTGGAACAATAATTATTAATCTTGATGATCCTGCCGTCACAAGTATGGCTCGAGATCAAAGGACTTGTGTTGGCTTTACCTTATCTGAACCTGAGTCAGGTAATTATGGTGTGCGTGATTATGATGGTGTGCGCTGGATAGTAAAAGGTGGTGACAAATTAATTACTGTAAATGATCTGCGAATCAAGGGCGAACATAATATTGCCAATGCGATGGCTGCGATGGCATTGGCGGAAACACTGGGTTGCCCACAAGCAGACATGTTAAGTGTGATGCGCTCATTCCCGGGCCTGGAGCATCGTTGCCAGTGGATTGCCGAGCATGCGAATGTGAAATGGTTTAACGATTCCAAGGGCACCAATGTCGGTGCTAGCTGTGCAGCCATTAAAGGCTTGGCTGCAGATGAAAATATTGTATTGATTGCGGGTGGCGATGGAAAGGGTGCGGATTTTTCAGAGTTAGAGGGTGTTGCAGAAGGTAGATTAAAGGCTGCAATTGTACTGGGTCAAGATGGGCCCGAGATTGGTAAAGTGCTTGTCAATGTGGTGCCGGTACATGCGGTTGATAGTATGGAGATGGCGGTAGAGACTGCAGCAAGAATAGTCAAGGCTGGAGATATTGTTTTGCTCTCACCTGCCTGTGCAAGTCTTGATATGTTCGAAAATTATCAGGCACGGGGCGATACTTTTATTGCAGCTGTCAAGAATGTGCTTGGAGATCAGTGTTGTGTATAGACAGCAGCAAGCCATCCCAAAAAATAATTCATTGAATGAAAATGTCTTGTTTCGTTCTTATGATGCCTGGTTAATGACAGTGATCCTTCTGCTTCTTGGTCTTGGCCTAGTCATGGTTGCCTCATCATCAATTGCCATAGCCGAACGCCAGTTTCATGAACCCTTGTATTATTTCTGGCGGCAATCCTTTGCAGTTGTGGTCGGACTGAGTTTGATTGCTGCTGTATTAAAGATCCCTCTGTCCGTATGGGAATTTTTAGGCGTGCCACTGCTTGTGCTGGGTCTGTTATTACTGCTTCTGGTATTGATTCCGGGTGTCGGTAGAGAAGTTAACGGAAGTACACGGTGGATTAATGTAGGTCCATTTGCGTTTCAGGCATCTGAGCCTGTTAAATTTTGTGTCATTGCTTACCTTGCGGGCTACATGGTGCGTCATGGTGAACATGTCAGAAATAATTTTGCCGGATTTATCAGACCTGTCTGTGTGTTAACGATCGTTGCTAGCTTATTGTTGCTGGAACCAGATTACGGTTCCTGTGTTGTTCTGTTTGCTACGGCATTAGGCATGTTGTTTATGGGAGGTGTTCCACTTGGCAGATTTTTCGCCTGGGTACTAGCGGCAATATCTGTTCTTGCAAGTTTGGCCGTGTTGTCACCTTATCGCATGCAAAGGTTAATGAGTTTTTCTGATCCCTGGCAAGATCCTTTTAATACAGGTTTTCAGCTGACTCAGGCCTTAATTGCATTCGGGCGCGGAGACTGGTTTGGTGTTGGTCTGGGTAGCAGTGTGCAAAAATTGTTTTACTTGCCCGAGGCACATACTGACTTTGTATTCGCTGTCTTTGCTGAAGAATTTGGATTAGTTGGATCAGTAACCCTCATTTTATTATTCGGTTTTCTGGTCTGGCGCGCGTTCGTGATTGGACATGTTGCAGAACGGATGGGGAGACTATTCGCAGCCTATCTGGCTTATGGTATTGGCTTGATTATCGGTATTCAGGCGTTCATTAATATGGGCGTTAATCTTGGTGTCTTACCTACCAAAGGGCTGACCCTGCCCTTAATGAGCTACGGTGGTAATAGCATGATTATTTGCTGTTTGTTACTGGGTATTTTATTGCGGGTAGAAGTAGAAAATCGACAGACAAAGCGGTCAACTGCACCTGATGTGAGCAAACCTTATGCAGAATAGCCCCATGAATAATCGACTCACGGAAAATAGACCAATCATAATTATGGCAGGTGGCACCGGAGGGCACATCTACCCGGCACTGGCTGTCGCAAATTGCCTGCGTGAAAGAGATATTCCAACCTTATGGCTTGGAACCAAAACCGGGCTTGAGGCAAAAATAGTCCCTGAAAATGGACTTAAATTACTAACTATTAATATCAGTGGCTTACGCGGTAAGGGGATTACGCGCTGGATCACCGCACCAATTGCGATCTTTATGGCGGTAGTCCAGTCAATCTTTGTCTTGAGTCAGCACAAACCTGCCGCGGTGTTGGGTATGGGTGGTTTTGCAAGTGGTCCCGGAGGTATTGCTGCATGGTTGATGCGCATACCTTTGTGTGTACATGAACAGAATGCCGTTGCCGGTTTGACCAACAGACTTCTGGCACCATTCGCTAAAATTGTTATGGAAGCCTTTCCGGATACCTTTTCCTCATCAATTAATGCAAATTTGACCGGTAACCCTGTGCGTGAGGAGATCATCGGAATTGCAGATCCTCAACAGCGTTTTCAAAACCGTACTGATGATTGTTTGCGTATTCTTGTTGTCGGCGGAAGTCTCGGTGCCAGGGCCTTAAACGAAGTTGTTCCTGATGCGCTTTCCATTTTGGGAGAGGATATAAACATCAAGGTTAAGCACCAGACAGGAAATAAAAACCTGCAATCTACCAAAGCCCTCTATCAGTCTTTGAATATTTCTGTTGAGCCTCAGGCCTATATCGATGATATGGCCGCAGCCTATGAGTGGGCTGACCTTGTGTTATGCAGGGCGGGTGCAATGACAGTGGCAGAAATTTCAGCGGTGGGTGTTGCTGCGATTTTTGTGCCTTATCCCTATGCGGTGGATGATCATCAAACAGCTAATGCACATTATTTAAGTTCTGAAGGTGCAGCGATATTGATTCAGGAATCAGAATTGAGTGGACAGGTTCTGGCTAAATTATTCAGGGATTTCTCACTGAATCGGGAGAGTTTGTTGGAGATGGCCAATACCTCCCGATCACTATCCAGACCAGCGGCGACAGATGATGTTGCAGATTTGTGCATGGAGGTGGCCTATGCCTGAAGATAAAATTGGTGCGTTGGGGAATAGTGCCGGAGGAAATAATGCCAGGGGTGAGAATGCGATGGGCCGGGTAAACCGTATTCACTTTGTAGGTATTGGTGGCGCAGGCATGAGTGGTATTGCAGAGGTGTTGCATAACCTGGGTTATCAGATATCTGGATCAGATCAGCAGCAAAGCCGTGTGACCAAACATTTATCTTCACTGGGTATCAATATTGAAATTGATCATGATCCTGCTCAGGTAAATGGCTGTGATGTGGTGGTTATTTCCAGCGCTATTGCCGCTGACAATCCCGAGCTACTTGAGGCACGCGCGAAAAGAATACCGGTAATACCACGTGCGGAAATGCTGGCTGAATTGATGCGATTTCAACAAGGCATCGCTGTCGCAGGCACACATGGCAAGACAACAACAACGAGTCTGGTTGCAAGTATTCTTGCAGAAGGTGGGCTTGATCCGACTTACGTGATTGGTGGATTACTTAATAGCTCTGGCTCACATGCTCGTCTGGGAGCAGGAAAATATATGGTTGCAGAGGCAGATGAAAGTGATGCCTCATTTTTACATCTACAACCGACGATTGCGATCCTGACCAATGTTGATGCGGACCATCTTGAAACCTATGGCGGTGATATGGGCTGCCTGCAAGATAGTTTTATTGAGTTCCTTCATCACTTACCTTTCCATGGTCTGGCGGTTATCTGTCTGGATGATGAAGGTGTCAGAAAGATAATGGGGAATATTCTGAAACCTTTTAAAACCTACGGATTTGATGCAGATGCTGATTACTTTGCACATGATGTTCATCATGAAGGGCAGCAGAGTTGTTTTAAGGTTTCGCGTGCAGATAAAAAAGATTGGTTGCAGGTGAAATTAAATCTGCCAGGCAAACATAATATTTTAAATGCGCTGGCGGCAATTGCTGTAGCACATGAAGTGGGTGTTACCGATGAATCAATAATCACTGCGCTTGCTGAATTCCAGGGTATTGGCAGACGCTGTCAGGTTCTCGGTGAAATAAATATTCAAGACAAAAAAGTTTTGCTTATCGATGATTATGCACATCATCCTCGTGAAATAAATGCAACATTAGGGGGTATTCGGCAAGGGTGGCCCGATAAACGTATTGTCGTTATTTTCCAACCACATCGTTTTACAAGGACCAGAGATCTGTTTGAAGATTTTTGTCTGGTGCTTTCAGAAACTGACAAGTTGCTGTTACTGGATATCTACAGCGCAGGTGAAAGCCCTGTTGCTGGTGCTGATGGTCGATCACTGTGCCGGGCAATTCGCCAGAGAGGACAGGTTGATCCAATTTTCGTCGAGCAACATGAAGAAATACCACAATTACTGGAAAACCTTGTCGAAGAAAATGATTTGTTACTGGTATTAGGTGCGGGAAATGTTGGTGCAGTATCTGCAAATTTATTACAGCAGTATGGATAAGAGAAGTAATTGAGAGAACATTTGAGAAAACAAGGTGCTAATTGAAACAAAAGAATTTTATGAACTATCAAATCTGCCTGAAATATTGGCGTTTGAAGATAATAGGCATATGAAAAAAGAGAATTCGAAAAAATGTAGTTGGCAGGACATCGAAGTGCGAGGTGTCATGAAGCTAAATGAGCCTATGAAAAAACATACTTCATGGAGAACAGGGGGTCATGCCGAGCGTTACTTCAAACCAGCTGATGTTGATGATCTCTGTTCTTTTCTAGAGCAGATACCAGAGGATGAACCTCTTTTTTGGTTCGGTCTGGGAAGCAACCTTCTGATACGTGATGGAGGATTGCAAGGAACAGTGATCGCACTCTCAGGAGTATTGAATGATTTACATGTTTACGATGATGTCAGTATGCATGTTGGAGCCGGGGTTGCTTGCGCGAAGGTCGCGCGAATGAGTGTAAAAGCCGGCTTGTCAGGCGGAGAGTTCCTGGCGGGTATTCCTGGAACGATGGGCGGTGCCCTGGCCATGAATGCAGGGGCCTTTGGTGGAGAAACCTGGAACATTGTTAGCAGCGTTGAAACCGTAAATAGACAAGGGCAGCGAATAAAAAGAGACGCAGCGGAGTTTGAGACAGCTTATCGGCATGTAAATTTGCCTGAGGACGAATGCTTTGTTTCTGCAGAGTTATTGCTTGCTGGCGATGGAGATACGAATGGTCAGGCTCGTATACAGGCATTACTAAATAAGCGAACAGAAAGACAACCAACAGGAAAGGCAAGTTGTGGATCCGTTTTTCGCAACCCTGAAAATGATTATGCAGCGAGGTTAATAGAAATCAGTGGGCTTAAAGGCCAGTCAATCGGCAATGCTGAAGTCTCGGATAAACATGCGAATTTTATCATCAACTCAGGAAGTGCATCTGCCGAGGATATTGAGTCTTTGATATTACTGATTCAGGAAAAAGTGAAGCTTGATCATGGTATTGAACTTATCCCTGAAGTCAGAATTGTTGGTGAATACAAAAAGGTATGACGAGTGTTGAAAAGACAATGCAATTTGGAAAGGTGGCCGTAATGATGGGTGGCTCATCAGCTGAACGGGAAATTTCTCTGCAGAGCGGGCAAGCAGTTTTCGAAGCTCTGCAAAGGCAAGAGGTTGATGCACACATTGTTGACCCCCGTGAAAATTTAATGACGCAATTAGCAAGCGGAAATTTTGATCGTGTGTTTATCGCCTTACATGGACGGGGAGGTGAAGATGGTTTGATGCAGGGCTTACTGGAAACTCTGGAATTACCTTACACCGGAAGTGGAGTGCTGGGTTCTTCTCTGGCGATGGATAAGTGCCGCAGCAAGCGTATTTGGCAAAGCCATGGATTACCTACGCCAGCGTTTGTTGAATTGAATGAGCATTCTGATTGGCAAGAGGTTGTCGAATATTTGGGTCTGCCCTTAATCATTAAACCGGTCAGGGAAGGTTCGAGCTATGGTGCCAGCAAGGTTAAGGAATCAGGCGAAATGGAAAGTGCCTGGCGACAAGCGCATGAATTTGATGAAAGGGTGATGGCCGAATCATGGATTGTGGGAGGCGAGTATACCGCTGCTGTTTTGGGTGATGAGGTGTTGCCTATGATCAGACTGGAAACCCCACGAGAATTTTATGACTACGAAGCTAAATATATCGCCGATACAACACAATACCATTGTCCCTGCGGACTTGATGCTGATATTGAAAATGAATTAGGCAAGTTGGCATTTGAAGCTTTTAAAGTACTGGACGCCAGCGGCTGGGGACGTGTTGATTTCATGTTGGATGCTGAAGATAAGCCATGGCTAATAGAAGTGAATACGATTCCGGGGATGACCAGTCATAGCCTGGTGCCCATGTCTGCAAAGAAGGCGGGTATGAGTTTTGATGATTTAACGTTAAGGATATTAGCGGCGAGTTTGTGAGAATAATGAGCAATTTTTTATGCAAGCGATACTGACAATGGATGGAAATACAGAAGGCGATTTTGATAAACAAGATCGTTCTGATCACAGCAACAATCTGGTAGGTGGCTTGATGGCTGCGTTAGTGGTGACTGTGATTTTTACAGGTTTTGTATGGATGATGAAACCAGCAACGCTTCCAATAAGGCAGGTTCATATTGAAGGGAGGTTTCTACGGCTTGATACGCACCATTTACAGGAATTAGTCACTGACAAGGTAAGAGGTGGTTTTTTTAATATAGATGTCGCGGCGATACGAAATGCATTGGTAGCATTGCCCTGGGTGAATGATGTATCAGTGCATCGAGTCTGGCCGGATGGTTTAAGGGTTATCGTCAACGAACGAACAGCTGTTGTCAGGTGGAATGAAACTGGCCTGTTGAATGAACAGGGCCACTATTTCTCACCAGACAAGGACACTTTCCCTGAAGACTTGCCGCTGCTTCAAGGACCTGAGGAATCACAGAAACTATTGTTAGAACGATTTAAGTTGTTAGAACAAACCTATGGTTTATCTGTAGTGCGATTACAGCTGAATGAGAGGCGTGCGTGGAAGTTCGAGTTGGAAAACGGGCTCAGTGTCGTGCTGGGCAGAAAAGATTTTGAGAGCCGAGTCGAACGGTTCGTGAATATAGTTATAAATAATCTGGGCGAAAAATCTACCCAGGCCAGGGAAATTGATATGCGTTATACCAATGGTTTTGCCGTTCGTTGGAAGCAACGTGCCACTGAACATATTGAGAGCGGAGTTAATTAATAATGACGAAAAGGATGGACAAGAATCTTATCGTTGGCCTGGATATCGGGACATCCAAAGTGGTAGCGATTGTGGGTGAGATTTCCAATGAAGAAATTGAAATTATTGGTCTGGGCTCCAGCAGATCTCGAGGGCTTAAGAAGGGCGTCGTCGTCAATATAGAGTCAACGGTGCATTCCATTCAACGCGCAATAGAGGAGGCCGAATTAATGGCGGGATGTGAAATACATTCTGTATTCGCAGGTATTGCAGGGAGCCATATCCGCAGTCTTAATTCTCACGGAATTGTCGCAATTAGGGATAATGAGGTAGCGATGGGTGATGTTGATCGTGTAATTGATGCAGCACGCGCTGTCGCCATCCCTGCGGATCAAAAAATCCTGCATATCCTGCCACAGGAGTTTGTGATTGATCACCAGGAAGGTGTCAAAGAGCCGATTGGCATGTCCGGGGTCAGACTTGAAGCAAAAGTCCATATAGTAACGGGTGCTGTAAGTGCAGCTCAAAACATCATCAAGTGTGTTCGACGTTGTGGGCTTGAGGTTGACGATGTGATTCTTGAACAGCTTGCATCAAGTTATGCCGTGTTGACAGAAGATGAAAAAGAACTGGGTATTTGCCTGGTTGATATCGGCGGCGGCACAACTGATATCGCTGTATTCACAGATGGCGCTATTCACCACACAGCAGTGATTCCCATTGCCGGGGATCAAGTGACAAATGATATAACAGTCGCGTTAAGGACACCGACACAACATGCCGAAGATATCAAGGTGCAATATGCCTGTGCATTAACGCAACTGGCAAATCCTGAAGAAACAATTGATGTCCCCAGTGTCGGAGAACGACCCTCGCGTCGATTGGCCAGACAGACATTGGCCGAAGTGGTTGAGCCACGGTATGAGGAATTATTTACCCTGATTCAGGCAGAACTTCGGAGAAGTGGTTTTGAAGATCTGATCGCAGCAGGCATCGTTCTGACTGGCGGTAGTTCAAAGATGGAAGGTGTCGTTGAGCTTGCAGAGGAGATTTTTCACATGCCGGTAAGAATTGGGATACCACAACATGTCTCGGGTTTGGTTGATGTGGTCAAAAATCCAATCTATTCAACTGGTGTTGGCTTGTTGTTGTTTGGGCGCAAGCAAATGCAGGAAGGCTTTTCACCATTAAGAGCGAGTGGAGGTCTTTGGGAAAGAATGAAGAGCTGGTTTCAGGGTAATTTTTAACGAGGAATTTTTAGCGGGTAATTTTCAAGAATTATTTTTAGAGATTAATTTTTTAGATGAGGAGGTTATGTCATGTTTGAATTTGTAGATACTGACAATCAGGCTGCCGTTATCAAGGTCATTGGCGTTGGTGGTGGTGGTGGGAATGCCGTACAGCACATGCTGTCAGGTAATATCGAGGGAGTAGAATTTATTTGTGCCAACACAGATGCGCAGGCACTGAATAATTCTGATGCAAAAACTTCATTGCAGTTGGGAAGGAATATTACAAAAGGTCTGGGCGCTGGAGCCGATCCGGAAATTGGTCGCCAGGCTGCACTTGAAGACAGAGATCGTGTCATGGATCTTCTGGAAGGTGCAGATATGGTTTTCATCACTGCTGGAATGGGTGGGGGCACAGGTACTGGAGCAGCACCGATTGTTGCGCAGGTGGCCAAAGAAATGGGGATTTTGACTGTCGCAGTTGTGACACGACCGTTTTTATTTGAAGGTAAAAAACGAGCACAAATTGCAGATGATGGTATTAACGAACTCGGGCAATTTGTTGATTCTCTGATTACTATTCCCAACGAAAAATTATTAGCTGTTCTGGGTCGTGATATCAGTCTCTTGAATGCATTCGGTGCTGCCAATGATGTTCTGCTTGGTGCGGTACAGGGGATTGCGGAATTGATTACCTGTCCAGGCTTGATTAATGTCGATTTTGCCGATGTTAAAACAGTTATGTCTGAAATGGGGATGGCGATGATGGGTTCGGGTAAGGCGCAGGGTGAAGATCGTGCAACTGTTGCTGCCGAAACTGCAGTATCCAGTCCCTTGCTCGAAGATGTCAATCTTTCTGGCGCTAGAGGTATTCTGGTGAATATCACTGCGGGGATGGATATGACCATTGGTGAGTTTGACGAGGTGGGTAATACAGTCAAACAATTTGCTTCTGAAAATGCGACAGTTGTCGTAGGCACAGTCATTGACCCTGATATGAGTGGTGAAATGAGAGTCACGATTGTTGCAACTGGATTAGGCCAGATTGCAAGAGATGATGCGGCGAGGGTTAAATTGGTACAGAATGTCGCAGTGGGTGACTACAAAGAGTTTGATCGACCAACGGTGATACGCAACAAAAATCAGGAAACAGACCCCAAGAATGTTGAAAATGATTCGGATTATCTGGATATACCTGCCTTTTTGAGGCGCCAAGCGGATTGATAAACCCTATAGTTGCCTGATACTATGTACAGCTAGCCTGTTCCTGACATTTTTAAGGCGGTAAAGTTATGCTCAGTATTGAGCAGTATTTGGGGGAATCAGGGGCAGAATTATAAAAAAAGGCTAATAATATCAATGATTAAGCAAAGAACGCTTAAAAATGTTATCCGTGCCACCGGGGTCGGTCTGCACACGGGTAAGAAAATATTTCTGACACTACGACCTGCCCCTGCAAATGCCGGGATTATTTTTCGTCGGGTAGATCTTGATGATCCGGTCGAAATTAAAGCAAAATCAGATAATGTTGGCGATACGATGTTGTCTACTTCATTGGTTAAAGACGGTGTCAAAATCTCAACCGTTGAACACCTTTTATCTGCACTGGCTGGTTTCGGCATAGATAATGCCTATGTTGATCTTAGTGCTGATGAGGTGCCAATCATGGATGGTAGCGCTGGGCCATTTGTGTTCCTGATCCAGTCAGCGGGCGTAGAAGAACAAAATGCCCCAAAGCAATTTATGCGGATCAAGGAAGAAGTTCGAGTTGAGGATGGTGACAAGTGGGCTATGTTTGAACCGTTCGAAGGTTTTAAAGTTGGTTTCACCATCGAGTTTGATCATCCAATGTTCCATGATGGAAATTGTAAGGCAGAAATTGATTTCTCAACGACCTCCTATGTGAAGGAAGTGAGTCGTGCCAGAACGTTTGGGTTTATGCGGGAAGTTGAGTTATTGCGACAAAATAATCTGGCATTAGGTGGTAGCCTGGATAATGCCGTGGTTGTTGATGATTACAGAATTTTGAATGAAGACGGATTGCGTTATGAAGATGAGTGTGTAAAACACAAAATACTTGATGCAATCGGTGATTTATATCTACTTGGGCATAGCCTTATTGGATCGTTTACCGGGTTTAAATCCGGACATGAATTAAACAATAAATTGCTGAGAGAATTATTGGCAAAAGAATCAGCATGGGAGCTGGTAAGTTTTGAAGATGAGGTAGATTTGCCCATCTCATTCATGCAGCCTGTCGCTGTATAATAATAAGATTTTCAATCTACTTGGCATTTTTACTGATTTTAAGAATAGATTCCCGCAGCGCAGGGTCTTGAATTGATGCTGCGACGTTTTTGATGAATTCTGCTGATTTTTTTGAAAGGGATGCTTTTCTGGTAGATCCGCTACTGGGAAGTGCCGATTGAGTTATATTGTTGTAGTTTGGAGAAACCTTGATACGGACAGTAATTAGCTTGGTCAGTCCGCATTCGTGCCTGGCATAATCAAGAATATCAGGAATGCGGTTTCGCAATTTAGAAGCCCAGGCGGATGTATCAGCATTGACAATCAAGATTTCAGCAGAGTAGTTGGCGATAGAACAGTGACTACTTAGAGTAGGGGCAAGATAGTTGTGTAGCTTTTCATTAAGCACACAAATATCCCTGGCGTGTGTATAGAGCTTGTTCAGTTGCTTGTTGGAACTGATAAGCTGGTTAAATTGACGAGTTTTAAGATCTCGGGTTTTGAGATTATGATTTTTTGGACTTTTATGGCCAGACATAATTTGATGATAGAGAAAAATAGCATTATATGGAACTCATATTAATATCGAATAATCGAAACAGGACTTTCAGACTGCCCATAGGTTTGTTTGGGGTTCTGTTTATTGGACTATTGTTCATGGCATTGGTCATTGGGGTTTTCCATATTGGAAGTAAAACCGCTGCGCGTCAGGCAGAAATATCATATTCAGAACTGGATGCTCAAAAGGAAAATCAGTGGCATCATGAATTGGGAATGCAACAAGCAGATATTGATGCTGCCAAGAAGAATGCAGAGAAAAATCTTGATGCTTTATCTGCACGGTTAAGTACCCTGCAAGCTCACTTGCTCAGGCTAGACGCACTCGGTTCGCGCCTTATTGATATTGCCAATATGCCGGATAAGGAATTCAGCATGTTGGAACCACCAGGGCTGGGTGGACCGTTGATGATGACAGAGCAAACTTCTCTGGGTGTGATTGATTTTGTTGAAGCATTGCAAGCTGTCAGTCAAAGGGTTGAAGATAAAAGTGAGAAATTTGAGGCGATGGAATCCATGCTGCTAGATAATAATGTTCAGGCGCAAATTCTGCCAGAAGGAAGTCCTGTCACTGGCGGCTGGACATCGTCATTGTTTGGATGGCGGACTGATCCAATATCAGGTAGAAAAGATTTTCATGAAGGAGTAGACCTTGCGGGAAGATACGGGTCAAATGTGTCATCCGTTGCCGCCGGGATCGTCACATGGTCAGGCAGGCATTCCGGTTATGGCAAAATGGTAGAAATCAGCCATGGCAATGGATATATCACCCGATATGCTCATAACAAAAAGAATCTTGTTGTTGTTGGTGATAAGGTAGAGAAAGGACAAAAAATCGCAGTGATGGGTTCATCAGGACGTTCAACAGGGCCGCATGTACACTTTGAAGTCGTACATAATGGCAGGCATGTCAATCCTAGAAAGTTTGTTTCAATAAATTAACATATCACCCTGGTCGCTCTTAATGTCTAACATGTTAGGCAACTGAAGCGACCTTTCGTAAGGCTTAAGAATATAACAATGGTTACTGGTTTATTTAGAAAAATATTTGGCAGTCGCAACGAGCGTGTTCTTAAAAAATTAAGCAAAATTGTAGATAATATTAATGATTTGGAAGAGCAATTTATTGCTCTACAGGATCATGAGTTTCCCCTGAAAACCGCAGAATATCGTGATCGAATCACAAAGGGAGAAAAACTTGATGATCTGTTGCCTGAAGCCTTTGCCCTGGTCAGGGAAGCAGGCAAGAGAACACTGGGCATGCGGCATTTTGACATGCAGCTGGTTGGTGGCATGGTCTTACATGACGGTAAAATTTCAGAGATGCGTACTGGTGAAGGTAAAACCCTGGTCGCAACATTACCGGCGTACCTTAATGCCCTGAGCGGTAAAGGCGTTCACGTGATCACTGTCAACGATTATCTGGCAAAGCGTGATTCTGAATGGATGAATCATATCTATGAGTTTCTTGGCCTGAAAACTGGTGTGATTTACACGGGCATTAGCCAGGAAGATCGTGGTAAAGCCTATGCTGCTGATATCACCTATGGTACCAACAATGAGTTTGGCTTCGATTATTTAAGAGATAATCTGGCATTTAGCAGGGAAGGTCGTGTGCAGAGGGAATTAAATTATGGGATCGTTGATGAAGTGGACTCTATCCTGATTGACGAGGCACGAACTCCTTTAATTATATCCGGGGCAGTTGATGACAGATCTGATTTGTATATCAGCATCAATAAGGTAATCCCCAGATTAAAAAAACAGGAAGAAGAAGATGGTCCAGGCCATTTTAGTGTCGATGAAAAATCAAGACAGGCTTATCTGACGGAAGAAGGGAATGAGTATGTTGAGACCCTGTTAAAAGATGAAAAGATCATTGGTTCGGAGCAGAGCTTGTATGAGCCTGTCAATATCAGCGTGCTGCACCACTTAAATGCTGCAATGAGGGCGCATGCCCTGTTTCAGAAAGATGTTGATTATATTGTAAAGGACAATGAAATAGTCATTGTTGACGAATTTACGGGCAGGACAATGTCAGGACGGCGCTGGTCAGATGGATTACATCAGGCAATAGAGGCCAAGGAAGGTGTGCCAATTCAAAACGAAAACCAGACATTGGCTTCAATTACCTATCAGAATTATTTCAGGTTGTACAAAAAACTGTCAGGTATGACAGGAACTGCAGATACCGAAGCATTTGAATTTCAGGATATTTACGGACTGGAAGTGGTTGTCATCCCCACCCATATGCCAATGGTTCGTGATGATGCAAGTGATGCAGTGTATCTCAAAGCCAAACAGAAATTTGATGCAATCATCAGTGATATTAAGGAATGCAGGAACAGCGGTCAGCCCGTGCTTGTGGGGACAGCTTCAATTGAAGTGTCTGAGTTCCTGTCAGATTTATTGAAAAAAGGAAAGGTAGATCACCAAGTACTTAATGCCAAGCAACATGAGAGAGAAGCGGAGATTATTGCACAGGCGGGGATGCCTGGCGTTGTTACTATTGCTACCAATATGGCCGGTCGTGGTACAGATATCGTGCTTGGAGGCAATCTGGAAGCTGAGCTCAAGCAATTAGATGGAGCCAGTGAATCCGAAATAAACAAAGTAAAAGAAGCCTGGGATAATAGACATCAGGCAGTGATTGCAAGTGGTGGACTACATATTATTGGTACAGAGCGTCATGAATCAAGACGCATTGACAACCAGTTAAGAGGTCGTTCTGGTCGTCAGGGTGATGCAGGTTCCAGTCGGTTTTATCTTTCACTGGAAGACAATTTGATGCGTATTTTTGCCTCGGACAGGGTTTCATCACTGATGCAAAAACTTGGAATGGAAGACGGTGAGGCAATAGAGTCAGGCTTAGTAAGCCGAGCAATTGAAAATGCGCAAAAAAAAGTTGAAGCACATAATTTTGATATAAGAAAACATCTGCTTGAATATGATGATGTCGCTAACGATCAGCGTAAAGTAATCTATGAGCAGAGAAACGATCTGCTGATGGACGATGATGTGAAAGAAAATATTGAAGCGATGCGTGAAGATGTAGTGACTGGGATAGTCGATGCTTATATACCTCCAGGCAGTGTAGATGAATTATGGGATGTCAGTGGCTTAACTGAAGCTTTAGATCATGACCTTGGTCTGAATCTGGATATCGCAGCCTGGCTGCAAAGTGATTCGTCTCTGCATGAAGAATCACTTAGAGAAAAAATACTGGATAATGTCAAGAATGCTGCACAAGAGAAAGAGAACCTTGTAGGTTCTGAGATCATGAGGCGAGTTGAGAAACAGGTGATGTTGGATATTGTCGATCGACAATGGAAGGATCATCTAGTCGCGATGGATCATTTACGACAGGGTATTAATCTGCGGAGTTATGCCGCAAAAAACCCAAAGCAAGAATTCAAACGCGAAGCCTTCGAGATGTTTGTTGTTATGCTCGAAAATATAAAACACGATGTTATTTCGTTCCTTTCAATGGTTCAGGTTAGAGCAGAAGAAGATGTTAATGCAGCCGAGCGACAACATCAGCAACCTCAGGATATGGAATTTAATCATGCACCATCACCTGATGCACTAGGAAATCAACCAGCAAACCAGCCAGGAAACAGGGAGCTGAAACCCTTTATACGAGGGCAAAAAAAGATTGGACGTAATGAACCTTGTCCTTGTGGCTCGGGAAAAAAATACAAGCAGTGTCATGGTAAATTGAAGTAATCAGAGGTTCCTTAAATTCAGGGTTGCACTATGGCTGTAGGTTTAAAAAAAATATCTGGACTCCTGTCCGTCAAAGGTGTGCTAGTCGCTGCCTGTTCTGCAGATATTTATAAAACAAATAGAAAAGATCTGGCACTAATCTCATTTAGCAGTAACTCTAATTGTGCTGCTGTTTTCACTCAGAATGCCTTTTGCGCTGCTCCAGTTGTAATTGCCAAAGACCATATTGAAAAGGGCAAGTCTGCTTATTGTCTAATCAATTCGGGTAATGCGAATGCCGGATTGGGAGAGCAAGGGATTGAGGCTGCTATGGAT
>JAKZTI010000184.1:0-6959 GCA_047517145.1 Gammaproteobacteria bacterium | reverse complement strand
CCCATATCCACCGTATATTTATAGGTTCCTTTCGGTTCTTCCCTGGGAACAGTAAATCAGTATCAATGCTTCTGACCTTACTTAAATTTTTAATTAGTTTTAGCGCAAGACCCGCAAGGGGGAGTGAACGGATTTCATTGTTCTTTGTTTCGTACAGTGTGATTTGTCCACGCTGCAAATCAACCTGATTCCATTTCAATGTAAGAATCTCTGTTCTTCTGGCACCAGTTGATAAGGCCAGAACTATTATCGGATACAGAAGGTGGTTCTCTGACTCTTTACAAGCTACTAGTAGTCTGTCCCTTTCATCGTCTGACAAGAACCTTACGCGTCCTCTTGGTTCTGTCGGTTTACGCACCTTTCTCATTGGTGAGTCATCAATCCATTCCCATTCTTTCACAGCGATAGTAAAACAATGAGATAGCGCAGCCAGATAACGATTAACTGTCGAAGGTGATCTTTTTTTTCCTCTGAGGGTTTCAGTATCTAGTAATTCATCACGGCATTCTGCGATCAATGAGGGTGTCGTATCTGCAAGAGTGTAATCACCAAGGCATGATTTCCACCATTCTAGTTGAGTTTTCTGATTACTTTTCTGCTCACCCTTGGTTGGTAATACTGTTTTGATGTACCGATCAATCATTTCCTCAACGGTACGGCGCTTAGCCTCAACAGTTTTAAAGTGTCGCCCTTCCCTTATCGCTGACTCCGTGTCTTGCGCCCATTTCTTAGCGTCTGTCTTACGCTCAAAGGTTGCGGACTGATCAGGACACCCTTTCATCTTGATTTGAACCCGATAGCGGGTCTTTCCATCCTTGGCTTTGCGTGGTTCGATGTATGCCATAACCGTAGACTACAGCAAGCCACAATAAAGGACAATAGATATGTAATCTTATGTTATATTGCTGTATAAGCCTTTATATATAAGCTATTAATGAATTGTAGATTTAATAATGGGGGAGTAATGGGGGAACTAATAGTGGAATTAGTGTTATGAGCACCATAAAGGTGCTTCAGGAGGCTTTCTTAGATGAGGTGATGATTGGCATCTATTCCCCCATCAGTCCCCCATTGCGTATATATACGGAGGTATGAGGGTATAACATAAAAGCATACAATCTCTGTATGCTATATATTATAAGGCGTTTGGCGGAGAGAGAGGGATTCGAACCCTCGGTACCTCGAAAGGTACAACAGATTTCGAGTCTGCCCCGTTCGACCACTCCGGCATCTCTCCTCTTACAAGCATCATAATGTTAAGCATCGACTAAGACCATCCATGATAAAAAACACATTTTTTTCTATCTGAGCTATTACAGCGTTTTGGAAATATGGTACTATCCTCACTAGCATGTTTTAACTGGCAGCGGACTCGATACGACACTGTGTCGAGTCCTTTTTTTTGCTCGTTTTCCCTGGTTTTCCGCCTGTAACCCTCAATACCCTGAATTATTCTACTTTCATAGCCACTTAGCATATACGGCAATTTAATATGAATCCGTATAGCCATTTTTTGTGTTCCCTAATAATTAGATAATTCTTTATCTTTTTGATTTCAATAGTTTTTTTATTCTTTGTATGTGTCGTTACTGGGATTGCACTAATATTTTCTTACTTTCCAATTTGAATAAATTACCCTAACCACAGGATATTGTGGTTTATATACTACTTGACCACAGCCTGTTGTGGTGCTATATAATTTCAGCAATATATAAATCAACTGCCTGATGAGCCTTCGCGGCAGTGACATGGGGATGTAAATGGGGAAAGCAAAGCTATATGAAACAGCTTGGTTTTGGAAAGCACACATAGTGACTATGGTGCTAAACCCCACATCTTCGAACCGACTTTACCGTGACCGCCTAATAGCGGGAAGCCAGGAAGGAACTTGGCTATTGCCTGGTGTCTCCATCCTCTTCCGGATGCCAGGCTTTCTTATTCCAGAGTGAACTTCTCCTAAAAGCTGAAGTTCTTTACAGCGCACTAAACCTTTACACGGTTTAGTGCGTTTTTTCTTTCAATCCGAAATTACAAATTTAATAAAATAATTCTAATACACTACAGATTTAAGATAGTCTTCTGGTTCACCATTTTCCTTGAGTAAACTCTCCAGGGCTCCCATATCGTTCAGATCAAGCCACCATACGGCCGACTCTGATTTTTTTACGAAAACAGGAAAGTCTTTATCTACCATTTCAGATACAGATAATTGTCTTGCATTCAAATTTTTCGAACTTAATGACTTAACCAGCATCACATGTTCGGCATTGAGCTGTTTTGCTAACCAAAGTGCCAGACTATCCGAAGTTAAATTCCAGTTTGCAGATACATCCGGGCATGTATTAACCATATTGAAAGGTAACCATACAGGCACATGATTCAGGCTAATGGCCTTTTCAATTCCTTCAATAGAATCTGAAAGACCAAGATCCGGCGCATAAGACTGTAGTAAGTGCGCATATTGTTCCATCGCTAACAAAGCCATTTGATGTGCAGCTTTATCATCAAACTTCAATTTCTGTTGTGCATCACGAACTTGATCTGCAAATATGCCTCCTCCGGGAACGATAAGCAGTTTGCCTGCACCAAACTCAACAATAATTGAAAGCCATTCCTTCAAGTTTCCTGATGATAATAAACTGCCACCGAGCTTAATGACCCACATGCCTGGTTTTTTCCATGGTTATAAATTTTCCTGGGCGAACAATGCAAAGATTGCGGCAACCTTATCAAAACATTCCTGGTATTCAGCATCAAGTCGTGAGTCCATGACGATACCTCCACCTGCCCAGCAATACATTTTGTCTTTGTGATGTACCAGTGTTCGAATAGTAATATTGCTATCCATATTTCCGTCAAAACCGATATACGCCATTGAACCACAGTAGATACTGCGCCTATGCGGTTCGAGTGCTTCAATGATTTCCATAGCACGTAATTTTGGTGCGCCAGTGATAGAGCCTCCTGGAAAACAACCACGTAATAAGTCCAGAGCATGATACTTATCTGCCAATTGCCCGATAACAGTACTGACTAAATGATGTACCTTGGCAAAGCTCTCCAGTGCAAATAATTTGGGGACAGAGACACTGCCATGGCGGCATGATTTGCCAATGTCATTCCGCAAGAGATCCACAATCATCAGGTTCTCTGCGCGGTCTTTTTTACTTTCCATTAAATCTTCGCTCAATGCCCTGTCTTCATAAACATCCGTTGAGCGTCTTCGTGTACCTTTGATAGGTTTGGTTTCAACCAGACCATTATCGACTTTCAGAAATCTTTCTGGTGATGTGCTTAACACTGCCCCTTCAGGAATCTTGAAAAAACTGCTGTAGGGGGCAGCATTCAATTTTCGTAATTTTAAATATGCGACCCAGGGATCACCGGCAACATCAATTGAAAAACGCTGCGCAAGATTTACCTGATAGCAATCACCTTCCCTGATGTAGTGTTTAATTTTATTGAAGGCTCGCGCGTAAAATTCTTTATCCATATTTGGCTGAAGCTCAGACAGTACTTCAAATTCATCCCTGCTTGATTCTGTTTTTGTCTGGAAAAGTTCTTGTAGATTATTCCATTCATCAAATGTTTTTTCGTCTTTTCCATAGCTTGTTAGCCATGTCCTGCGTTGTTGATGATCCGTCACCACAGCCCAATCATAAATACCAATAGCCATATCAGGCATGGCAATATCATGTTCAGCAATATCAGGTATTTTTTCAATCCCACGTCCGAGGTCGTAGGCAAAATAACCCAGGGCCCCTCCGGCAAAAGGGACTGTTGAAAGTTTAGTCTCATTCTCTCCAAGTAATGATTTCACAATTGCGAATGGATCTTCAGAGGAATGTTCACGTTTTCCGCTGTCATAAACTATTTCTGTTTCATCGGCAAAAGTCTTCAAGGTGATATAAGGACGGGCAGCAATAACGTCATAACGTCCAAGATCTATGAACGGATAACAACTATCCAGAAAGATACTCCAGTCCTCATCTGCAAGATGAGTAAACATCTCTGCAGAATCTCGACAATAAGGCAATTCAGTCAATTTAAATGTCAACTAACTGCCCTCGCGATCTGTGCAACCGAAACAGCCGCAGCACAACTCAGCACTTTATGTTCTTCCTGTTTGGGATAACTCAGAAAATCCGTAAAATCAATGTATTTTAAGTTATTTTTCGACGCCAACTTACGCACCAGAAAACGACCTGCCCCTGCACCAACCAAACAATTACTTTTATGGAGTGATAAAATTTTTGACAATGATTTGTTGATTATTTCCAGATGTGAATCAGTAATATGCCTGGCCATTTCCATGAAAGGATAAATGTCATTTTCATCCTCAAGATCAAGACCGATCATCCTTGCCAATCTCCTTGCACTATCACATGGTGTTTTACCAGCACCATCCGCTGTTGGCATCATGTCATCCAGCTCATTGAGTTCGCCCGTTAATCGATAGATATCTGACATTGTAGAAAAATTCTCTGTAGCAATATTTTGCCATTGCCCGTCACAGAATATTTTATTCACAACGGCCATGACAGGTGTTCTGATAATACCGCTGTATACAAGTTCATTATCACGTAACCTTTCATAATCGGTATAAGCAGTGTTAAGCAACTGCCTAGATGCAAAAGGAATTATATCTGTTGTCGTGCTGCCAATATCAACCAATACACCTTCATCAATATTTTGTGCAACGAAACTGGCTGTCGCATGCCAATTGGCTGATGCAATATCAGCGACATAAGAATTTGCTTCATCTGCTTTAATTAGGCCACTATTTCCGGCATAGAATTGGAAGTCTTCTTTATCGAAATGACTTCCAAGAAACCCAGTTATTTCTTCAACGCCAGACTTCCTGTCCTTAAAAATATCTGCCAGTTCTGCAGTCATAGTAATAGAGTGCGTTACAGAGTCTTGTGTTATTTGCTTGTGCATTTTTGACATCGCATTTTCCAGACTGTCTAACCCTTTCCATAGAGGTGTCGCCAATTGGTTCGCAAAATTCACAGCGCCAGCGTGATCAATTGATGCCATTTTTAAATGCGCACCGCCGATATCCCAGCCAATATATGTATTAAATGACATTTGCTTCTTCTAATAATAAATTCACAGGTAAAAAGTTTTTTTCATCAACTTCAGGTATAGAACCATTTTGCCAGATGGATACAATTAATTCCGCAGGATTTAATGCTATAGATTCTCTTAACCCAACATAGGAAGTTGTTAGCCGAGGATTTGTCTCTACGACGACAGGTCCCGTTTCAGTCATTATCAGATCAACTCCGACGTAACCCAACAGACCCTCATCTGCTTTAGCTATATTCTGCGCTATCGTATTAAACACTGTCCACTGTTCTAATAATCCATTGACTACAATCTTCTGTAATACCCCCTTCCCGGAATTGAAGCTGAATATCTGTGTATTACAGGCTAATAATTGAGCCGCTCCCTGGTAACAAATCATTGAAAGACTTGCTGGAATGCCGGATACATATTCCTGAATCACAAAATTATCAATACATATTGAGCCTTTTAATCTATCTAATTCTTTTATGTCAGCACAGAAATAACAATCTTCTGCACCAACCCCATCATCCGGTTTAATCACCCAACCGTTTTGACTTTCCGGGATAATTGTATCTTTTAATGATGAAGTTTCTATACAAGGTATTTTATTTTTAATTAACAGGTTTGCTGTTTTTAATTTACTGCTGGCTGCCTGCACGGATATTGAAGAACTTCCCAAAAGATAACATTCAGACTGTTCTGCCATTAATGTTAATTTAAATAAAACACCTTCACTTTCCGGCGCAATAATCAGGACGGCATCTACATCGTTCATACAAGATTGCCAGGTCCTATGGATATCCTCCTTGATAGCGATCTGTTCTACAGGAAGTGATAGTGCATCAAGTCGATCGTCCCGTGTTGTAATAATATCTCTGATGCCCATTTCCAGAAGATCGGTGAGGACGGCTTCAAGCATCATATTGCCTTCTCCGACTAAACCATCAGGCAATTCCTTGTCTTGCAGCCCACCGCCCGTGATAAACTCACAAATAAATAAACGCATATACCCAAACTACCTGTTTTCTTATGGAAATTATTCCTGTCATTGATATTCGTCAGAATCAAGTTGTCCACGCCGTCAAGGGACAGCGCCAAAATTATCGTCCACTACAGACATGTCTTTGTAATAGTCATTCTCCGGAGGATATTGTACAAGCCTTCATTGACTCATACCCATTTAAAACGGTTTATATTGCTGATCTTGATGCAATTCAAGGGCATACAAATAACGAACAATTAATTGAACAGATACTGAATAAATTTCAGGCAGTGTCATTCTGGGTGGATCAGGGCATATCCTCAGCAAACGAACTCAAGATTCAATCACGCAGGCAACATGTCATCGGCAGCGAAACAAATATTTCCCCGAAGACGTTGAATAAGCTGATCACATCAAGCCCGGAAATTATTTTATCTCTGGATTTCCAGACAAAGACTTTTCTTGGTGAGCAGGATCTATTACAAAAAACAGACCTATGGCCAGAAAAAATTATCATCATGAGCCTCTCACATGTTGGTTCAAATAATGGGCCAGATTACAAATTAATTTCTGGTTTGCAAAAAACAGCTGGAGACAGAAAAATATATGTTGCAGGCGGTGTACGTCATGAAGATGATTTACATTCATTATATGATATGGGTATTGATGGTGTGTTAATTGCAACCGCGTTGCATACTCAACAGATCACTGCTGACACCTTATTAAAATTTACAAAAAAAAATGCCCCGCAAAACGGGGCATTTAATAATAAGACTATGCTGTGAAACAGCTTCGTATTATTTTTATATATACATTCTAACTATATATTACTCGTGTGCAGCGAAAGGATGAGCTGCAGAGCCACGCTTGCTCAATACATCAGCAGCTTTTGGCTCACCAGACA
>JAKZTI010000183.1:0-3716 GCA_047517145.1 Gammaproteobacteria bacterium | reverse complement strand
ATAACATATAAATACATTAACAGATGCAGTTATTTTTATAAACGCGCAGTAAACTAAGAACTCTCACACAAAGACTGTAAATATTGTGAATAATGACAATTCAGTAATGACTATAAAAGAAGATCGAATATTAGATGCCAAAGGCCTGAATTGCCCTTTGCCAATATTAAAGACCAAAGTATTACTGAACAAGATGCAAGCAGGTGAGATACTTTATGTTGAGGCAACTGATCCGCATTCAGTGATTGACTTTGAGGCGTACTGTGCCAGAACAGATCACAAATTGTTAAATATAGAAGAAGAGAAAAAGCTTTTTAAATTTTATATTCGACGTGCAGAAAATCCAAATAAAATTTAATTACTAATCCATCAACCAAAAATAGAACATATATTGCTTAAACCTACCCCAAATGGGGTAGGTGAATGTCACTTTCTTAATGTCATGTAGTAGAATGCACGCACCCTAAACCGCTAGAAGCAGTCAAAGATGCATAAAGAAAGTATTTTAATCGTTGACGATGATCGGACAACTGCTTCCGTCATGCAGCTACATCTTAATAACTATGGCTATCATGTCGCCGGTGTCGCTTCTACAGCTAAAGAAGCGATTAAAATAGCTCGGGATACTGTGCCTGATCTTGTATTAATGGACATCTGACTTGGTGAAGGTGCGGATGGCATTGATGCTGCCATGGCAATCAGCAAACACATGGATGTCCCCATTATATTTGTTACCGCACATTCAGATAACAAGACTTTGCGTAGGGCAAAAATTGTTAACCCGGTCGGATTCATTAACAAACCGCTTAGAGAATCAGATCTCAAAACAACTATTGAATTCGCAATCAATGCGAAACCAAAAAAGATTAAAACTGACATCAAAGATACCACTCTAGATAATATTCTGATGAAGACATATAAACTGACCCCCCGCTGAAGCCAAGGTGACCAAGATGCTAATGAAATACCCGGAATTAAATAGCACCGCCAACGCACTAAACCTTGCCATCTCAACTGTTCGTACGCATTTAAAGCATATCTATAGAAAAACCAATACCAATAGTAAATTAATGTTACTTCGTGAAATTGCAACTGGTCCGGCAAGTAAACTGATAAAGAAACAATCTAATGACAAAACTGATATTAAATATTGGACCGATATCACTGGTAGCTGAACTTCTGGATACACCAACAGCGAAGGAAATACTCAAACATGTCCCCTTCACTTCCAGTGCAAACACCTGGGGGGATGAAGTCTACTTCGATACGCCCATCGTCACATCAAAGGAAGCCGATGCCAGGGATATCGTCGAAGCTGGAGAACTTGCGTTCTGGGTAGAAGGAAGTTGTATTGCTGTTGGTTTTGGGCCTACTCCAATTTCGCAGGGAGATGAAATCCGTCTGGCTGCAAAAACCAACATCTGGGGTCAATCTCTTACTGACGTGAGATTATTATCAAAGGTTAAAGATGGCGATCCAGTAAGTGTTGAAGTATTTGACGAATCTGTGCATCCAGAATAATCAATCTACATTAATAATCTCAAAATCATGCGTGATATTCGCTGTCGCGCCTAACATGATTGAAGCAGAACAATATTTCTCTGCTGAAAGCTTGATGGCACGTTCAACCTGCTTCTCTTTAAGATTGTGGCCGCTGACAATAAAATGAAGTTGAATATCAGTAAATACCTTGGGGTCGCTGTCCGCACGTTGTGAAGTAATCTTTATCTCACAATCAGTAATTTCCTGACGTGATTTCTTTAATATCGAAACAACATCATAAGAACTGCAAGCACCCATACCGAGGATAAGCATTTCCATTGGCCTGGGCCCAAGGTTTCGGCCACCCCCTTCTGCTGGACCATCCATGACAACCGTATGCCCACTTGATGCCTTGCCAATAAATGCAGCGTTACCTGCCCACTTGAGCTGTGTCTCCATTTACTTCTCCAACTGGTTGATTTACTGGAAAAAGAGTAACATAGTTCATTGATCAGCAGGAACACTTTTGAACGGGCGTTCAGACCATACTTATTTAATCGGGGCAAAGTGTTTATGACCACAAATGCATTTCATCAAGCAGACAGAACAACCGAGCTTTTTCTTGAACAATGCCACCAGAAAGAATACCCGGCAAAGAGCATCATCATTAGAGAAGGTGATCCGAGCGCAGACCTTTTCTATATTATAAGTGGTTCTGTCAGCGTCATCGTCGAAGATGTCAAGGGTAAGGAAATTGTACTAGCTTATCTCAACCCAGGAGACTACTTTGGTGAGATTGGTATGTTTGATGAACAACATAAACGCAGTGCATTTGTTCGCGCCAAGACAAAATGTGAAATAGCAAAGATCAGTTATGAACGCCTGAAATCACTGCAGGATATTTTTCCTGAATTATTGTTTAATATTGCCTCACAGCTCGCATTCAGATTAAGAAAAACCAGTCGTAAAGTCAGCGATCTCGCCTTTACAGATGTTCAGGGCCGTGTCGCAAGGACATTACTGGATCTGTGTGATGAACCAGATGCCATGACCCACCCGGATGGCATGCAAATTAAAATCACCCGTCAAGAGCTGGGGCGCATCGTAGGCTGTTCAAGAGAAATGGTAGGGCGAGTGCTTAAAAGCCTTGAAGAAAACCATCTAATTACAGCATCAGGCAAGACTATTGTCGTATTCGGCACACGCTAGCGAGATCCCTTGACAAAACCATGTACGCACAGGAAAATCCCGCTTCCCTGGGAATGTCAACATGGGTTTTCACAATATGGCTATGTAGCTCAGCTGGTTAGAGCACAGCACTCATAACGCTGGGGTCGGTGGTTCAAGTCCACCCATAGCCACCAATTAAATCAATATGTTAGACTAATATCCCCGTTTTCAAAATCTGGATTCTTTCTTTATAAGTCCACGGTAAGTCCATTTGTACTCATTCCATAACTTTTTATACTGTCATAAAACTACTGAATATGAAGGCGGGTATGGGAGGGGTGTCCCCCCGCCCCCTACTAGGCTCTCCACCTGTCCGCTAGCTCAACTCTTGAATTAATACAAACATTCAAGTTTGGGTAAACCCTTGAAGATAAACACTATTGGTGAATGTCTGCTTAATACTGAAAGCGGACGTTCATCTTAGGCATTATCTGGACTCCCTTGGGCCAGTACCACCTATTTATATTGCAGCTTTAATTTTCTTTCCAGCTTTAAATCTTAGAACTTTTGAAGCCTTGATTTGGATTTCTTCACCAGTTCTTGGGTTACGACCCTTTCTTGCTGCACGGTTACGTACAGAAAATGTTCCGAAGCCAACCAAGGTAACAGTGTCTCCTTTTTTTAACGCTTTTGTGATTGACTCAATGGCAGCAGCGAGTATACGTCCTGCGGAAGCTTTTGATAGATCGGCGGAGTTGGCGATGGATTCAATTAATTCAGCTTTGTTCATTTTGTGTTCCCCTTAAGAATGAATAAATACCCTCCAGAAGGATGGTTCGCACGTCCCTATGCAATGTGGAAATATTACTCCCTTTCCCTACTTCTGTATCTTCCCAAAATTGGGTGAATTAGTGAGTGTCTGCTTTATACTGAAAGCGGACGTTCACTGATTAAAATATTGACCTTATTATTTGTAACATATTTACTGAAAAATGATAATCTGCGAAATCTATCACGATATTCTGTTCGTGATTAACTATAAATAATATCATGTAATGATTATA
>JAKZTI010000182.1:0-6345 GCA_047517145.1 Gammaproteobacteria bacterium | reverse complement strand
TAGCCATCATTGGCGATGTATTACACTCAAGGGTCGCACGTTCAGAAATTCATGCCTTGAGTATTCTTGGTGTCCCGGAGATCAGGGTCATCGGTCCCAGGACCTTAATCCCTGCTGATATTAGCAGCCTTGGTGCACATGCATATTATGATATGAATGAAGGTCTGAAGGATGTTGATGTCGTCATGATGCTTCGCCTACAGAGAGAACGTATGTGTAGTGCGCTGCTGCCCAGTGGACATGAATACTTCAAACGCTATGGACTGGACGAGGAGAAACTGGCGCTCGCCAAAGCAGATGCAATTGTCATGCATCCTGGCCCGATTAACAGAGGCATCGAAATTGAATCAAGTATCGCGGACAGTGAACGCTCAGTGATATTACAACAGGTAAGTCACGGTATCGCGGTACGTATGGCCATCATGGCCATGACCATGGGAAATAAGGCCCCGGAAAATCATACCAAGGGCAATCAATCCCCAGTAAATCGATCGGGGGAAACTGCTTGATGCGACTGAAAATATCTAATGGCCGCATACTTGACCCGGCAAATAATATTGATCAAATAGATAATCTATTTATCGATGGAGGACTCATTGCAGGAATTGGTAAATCACCAAAATATTTTAAGGTCGAACATGAAATAGATGCAACAGATCAAATCGTTTGTCCGGGGCTGATCGATCTTTGTGCGCGTCTTCGTGAACCCGGTGAAGAACACAAAGCGACCATTGCTTCAGAAACTACTGCGGCTGTCACCTCCGGAATAACTTCTATCTGTTGCCCGCCAGATACTATTCCAGTCATAGATACACCCGCAGTTGCCGAATTAATCTTTCAGCGTTCGTCAAATAGTCAGCAATCAAAGGTCTTCCCACTAGGTGCACTTACACATGGACTGAAAGGAGAGACGCTTGCCGAAATGGATGCTTTAAAAAGCGCTGGCTGCATTGGCGTAAGTAATGCTTATGCACCAATTGTTGATACTGAAGTATTAAGACGAGCACTTGAATATGCTGCGACTTGTGAAATTACGGTACATCTTTATTGCGAAGATGACTACCTGAGAAACAATGGTGTTGCACACGAAGGCCCTGTCAGTACCAGACTTGGGCTACCAGCCATTCCGGAAACAGCAGAAACTATTGCCGTCAGTCGTGCCTTGCTACTGGTCGAACAAACGGGTGCACGTGTACATTTTTGCAGAATTTCAACGGCTCGAAGTATTGAGTTATTTACAGATGCCAAAGCGCGTGGCCTTGATGTTACTGTCGATGTCGGCATTGCTCATCTTCACCTTACGGACATGGATATAAGCTCATTCAATACGGATTGTTATGTCCTGCCCCCGCTCAGGAGCCAACGAGACAGGGATGGACTACGTGCGGGCTTGGCGAATGGAACTATTACTGCTATTTGTTCTGATCATCAACCCCATGAATCGGATGCCAAGTCAGCTCCCTTTAGTATGACTGAGCCCGGCGCTTCAACAATTGAAATGCTTTTACCCCTGACCTTGCAATTGGTCAGAGACAAAAACCTGACACTGCAACAAGCAGTAGCTGCTTTAACATCAGCTCCAGCTAAAATTGCAGGTCTTGATACAGGCAATCTCTCGATTGGTGCTCGTGCCGACATTTGTATATTTGATCCAGAATCTTCCTGGACAGTGGAAAGAGATGCCCTCCTGAGTGCAGGCAAAAACACACCTTTTGCCTCATGGGAAATGACAGGCAAAGTCACACATACTCTGATTGATGGCAATATCATTTATCAACATTAGTATCTTCATCAATCACCCATAGAATGAAGCACCCTGAATCACGTAACTCCCTGCACCTGGAAGAAGCGGTACTGCTTGAGCACACTGCATTTGAAGGTGATCAATATTATATGCGTTTGCACGCACCATTAACGGCATCACGCGCGCAGCCGGGCAGCTTCATACATATGCAATGTGACACCGAACTACCGATGCGTCGACCTATGTCTATCATGCGCGTTGATAAAAATGCGGGATGGATTGATCTGCTTTATAAGGCACACGGTGTTGGAACTACTCTACTAAGCACACGCAAAGTAGGTGAGACCATTGACCTGATTGGACCGATAGGCGTGCCATTCAAACTTGATCAATATAACAAATATCCATTATTGATTGGTGGCGGTGTTGGCATTCCCCCTATGGTTTTTCTTGCCGAACATATTAAGAATACTGCCAAGGATATCAAACCATTTGTCATCATGGGTTCTGAGGTGCCATTTCCGTTTAGCGTAAAACCATCACAGATTATGCTTGATGGTATCCCCGAAGGAGTGATTGCATCAATGCCTTTACTGGAGGACTGGGGGATACCGAGTCGATTGACAAGCCTGCAGGGTTATTCCGGTTGTTATGATGGCTATGTAACAGATCTTGCCAGCCACTGGCTTAATTCTCTTGACAAAGAAACACTCAGTGAAGTTGAAATATTCAGCTGTGGTCCAACCCCCATGCTCAAGGCAGTCAGTCAAATGGCTCATCATTATGGTCTAGCTTGTCAAGTATCACTCGAAGAATATATGGCATGTGCCGTTGGTGGCTGCGCAGGCTGCACAGTACTTGTCGAAACAGAACAAGGACCCAGCATGAAACGCGTCTGCGTCGATGGCCCTGTATTTGAAGCTGCATCAGTATTCACAGCTTCCTAAAACGGGGGATGACAAATTACTTCGGGAAATCGTCAGCGAATTTGACAATCCATTCTCTGGCTGCTTGTTCGCTGCTGATATTTCTACCTTCCCTTAATTGTATCTCATTTCTGTAATGCTCAATGTGACAGATCTGTTCGACCATACGTAATCTGTATACATCTTCCTCTCCTCGGTACTCGATGCCAAGTTCATATGAATCATCAACGGCCCTGCACCAGATGACTCTGCCCGGTATTTCCAATACTGGTTCAACCAGATCGATAATGATGATTATCTCGGTTCCTATTGCCAGTGGTTCATTAAACCAGCAGCGAAGACCGCCAATACTAATATCCTGGAGTGGTTGACGATAGCAATCTTCACTTCCGTTTTTGATGATTTTTATCGGGATATCAGCAGGATGCCTGATGAAATTTCGCATGACTAATATTATGTGATTACAGAAAAGACCATTCTCTGATCAAAAGTTCTAGACTACTGACAAGCAATTCTACTAGGGTAGTATGAAAATAATTTTTATCTAAAGGTTTGTACTGATCTTGAAACAGGAGAACTATCCGAAATTAATTTTTGCTTCGAGGTTTGTACGAGAGTCCGCATTGTTCAATGCTTCTTCAAGTTCTATACGACCATCCTTGTATAGATTGAAAAGGGCCTTATCAAAGGTTTGCATCCCCTTTTGTCCGCTTTCTTCCATAGCCACCTTCATCTCGTCTAAATCACCCTTCAGGATCAGCTCGGCAATATGTGGCGTGTTTACCAGAATTTCAATGGCAGCACATCTCTTTCCATCGATCCCTGTAACAAGCCTCTGTGAAACGACTGATCGTATATTCAAAGACAAATCCATAAATAATTGCTTATGTGCATCCTGAGGGAACATATTAATAACTCGTTCCATCGCCTGGTTAGCATTATTCGCATGCAATGTTGATACTGCCAAATGTCCTGTATTAGATAATTCCATCGCCGCCTCCATCGTCTCTCTATCGCGTATTTCACCGATTAGAATGACATCGGGAGCTTCACGCAGAGAAGCTTTTAGGGCGTTTCTATAAGACAGCGTATCTACACCAACTTCACGCTGGTTCAGGATCGATTTGATATTGGGATGACTAAACTCGACAGGATCTTCGATGGTTAATATGTGACCTCCCAGGTTCTGGTTTCGATGATTAATCATGGCTGCGAGTGTGGTTGACTTACCTGATCCGGTGCCACCGACCATCAGGATCAAGCCTCTTTTATGCAGTATCATCTCATTCAGGATTTCGGGTAATCCCAACTGCTCAACCGTGGGTATTTCCGAAGGAATAAGGCGAAGCACCAGTCCCACTTCACCCCTTTGTCGAAAAATATTAACACGAAATCTTGCCGAACCATCTTCAAGTGCTATGGCAAAGTCACATTCCATGGTTTCTTCGAAATGCTTAATTTGAATATCGTTCATGATGTTATAGGCGGCTGCCTTGCAGATATCTCCTGTCAGGATTGTCTTGCCGACGGAAGTTATAACACCTTCCAGTTTGATCTTTACTTCAGCGTTTGTAGTAATAAATATATCCGAGGCATTTTTCTCAACCATTAATTTAAGATAAGGTGTGATATCCATACTGATCGATTTCCCCGAAACTAAAAATTATTTTCTGTTATTGATAATTACCTAAACCACTATTTCCACTACTGCCTAGCGCATCCCACCTACATCTTCTTCATCTTCTTCCAGTTTTAAGTGATCCAGAGTATCTTCCCCGGCATCCTTGGCATCCTTACCTTCCAGTTTGATTCTTAAACGTAATTCATTCATTGAATCTGCATTACGTAGCGCATCTTCCAGTGTGACCCGATCCGCTTGATGGAGATCGTACAATGCCTGATCGAATGTTTTCATACCCAATTCATTGGACTTGGACATGATAGTCTTAATCTCATGGACTTCGCCTTTCAGGATCAGATCAGAAATAAGAGGTGAATTCAACAAGATCTCAATAGCTGCAGCGCGGCCCTTACCATCGACTGTTTTAAGAAGTCTCTGTGCGATCACCGCCTTTAAGTTTAACGATAAATCCATTAACAATTGCTGACGACGCTCTTCCGGAAAAAAGTTGATGATTCGATCCAGTGCCTGGTTAGCGCTGTTGGCATGCAGGGTAGCCATCGCCAAATGTCCCGTTTCGGCAAAGGCGATACCAAACTCCATGGTTTCCCTGTCCCTGACTTCACCCAGTAAAATAACATCTGGCGCCTGGCGCAAAGTGTTCTTAAGGGCAATTTCCCAGTCGTCCGTATCCATACCCACTTCGCGTTGCATAATGATGCAACTCTTGTGTGGATGAACATATTCGATCGGGTCTTCAATGGTGATGATATGGCCGAATGTATTCTCGTTCCTGTAATCGATCATGGCAGCCAACGAGGTCGACTTACCCGACCCTGTCCCGCCGACCATGATCACCAGCCCACGTTTGGTCATGACAATGTCTTTCAAAACTTCTGGTAATTTGAGTTTATCAAGGTTGGGGATATCTGTTTCAATGGTACGCATCACCAGACCACAAAAACTCTGCTGAATAAAGGCATTTGCTCTAAATCGACCCACACCCACAGGATTAACAGCGAAATTACATTCCTTGGTCGCTTCGTACTCCTTCAGCTGCTTGTCATTCATGACAGCATATGCCAGTGCTTTGGTGTTCTCCGGCGTCAATTCAGTTTTTGACACCGGCGTAATCTTGCCATGTACCTTGATCGCTGGCGGGAACCCTACCGTGATAAACAAATCGGAACCTTCCTTCTCAATCATCAGCTTGAGAAGATCACGCATGAATTTTATCGCTTGTTCTCTTTCCACGAGTTCCTCCTGTTATTTATCTGTCATCAAGTCTCTTTAAGCCGGGAAAGTGTCTTTGTTAGCACACTTCATCAGGGCCTCCTGCCGAGTGACCACATTTTTCTTAACCAGTTCGACCAGATGCTGATCCAGCGTTTTCATCCCAAATTGTTGCCCGGTCTGTATCGCTGAATACATTTGTGCAATCTTGTTCTCTCGAATCAGGTTACGAATAGCCGGCGTACCAATCATAATTTCATGTGCAGCGACACGACCACCACCTACTTTCTTAAGCAGGGTCTGTGAGATAACAGCCTTCAGTGACTCGGATAACATGGCACGTATCATATCCTTCTCTGCCGCCGGGAACACATCAACAACACGGTCAATGGTCTTGGCAGCAGAACTGGTATGCAAGGTTCCAAATACCAGGTGACCGGTTTCGGCAGCAGACAGGGCCAGGCGTATGGTTTCCAGATCGCGCATTTCACCCACAAGGATAACATCCGGATCTTCGCGCAGGGCAGAGCGTAGCGCTTCGTTAAAACCCAGGGTATCTCGATGAACTTCACGCTGGTTAATCAGGCATTTCTTGGAGACATGAACAAATTCGATCGGATCTTCCACTGTAAGAATATGCCCATACTCACTATCATTTTTATGATCCACCATGGCCGCCAGAGTGGTTGATTTACCTGACCCAGTAGGCCCTGTCACCAACACCACACCACGAGGAATATCAGCCAGCTCTTCAAAAATCTTGGGTGCGCCCAGTTGTTCCAGTGACAGGATATCTGATGGAATTGTTCGGAACACGGCAC
>JAKZTI010000181.1:0-4768 GCA_047517145.1 Gammaproteobacteria bacterium | reverse complement strand
CCGTAAGACATGCCGAGTCTACACAAAATTATCGGGAATGATTTTATTCCCCACGTCAATGTGACTCACTGATTAGGCCATCACGCACAAAGCGTGATGTTCAAGTTTTTGTTAGTCACGAAGCTGAATATAAATTGATTACTTTAATACCTGGTCATCCATTCGATCCCGTGGCTTCATCCTCCGGATATTCCAGAAGCAGTGCAAATGATTTGGTCTGTTCATGGTTTTTAAGCATGATCTTCAAGGTCATGGTCAATGGTACAGCGAGTAACATACCGACAGGTCCAAATACCCAGCCCCAAAATACCAATGAAATAAATACCACCAGCATGCGTAGCCCCAGACCTTGTCCCATGACACGGGGTTCAACAACATTACCAATGGTGATATTGACGACGACATAACCGACAACAGTTAACATCGCGACGCTTGCACCATTCATAAGCAGGGCCAAAAGTACCGCCGGGATGGCAGCGATGATCGAGCCGATATTGGGAACAAAATTCAACAGGAAGGCAACCAGACCCCATAACACAGGGTAATCTACCCCGATGATTAGCAACCAGATAGTAATGGCAACCCCTGTCACCAGGCTGGTCATGGTCTTGATGCCAAAATAATTCTGAATCTGTTGAATGATTATTTGGGAGCTCGAAGGCGATGCAAGGCTGTCTTCTTCATCGATAACCGGTATCTCAAGTAAAATAAAGATCACTGTCAATCCAATCAGGAAGGCATTGGTCAGAGCCGAACGCACACCTTTCAGTAAGGTCTCGGCGAAACCAAAGGCAACCCCGGGATCAAAATATTGACGCCATTCAGTATGGTCAAAATCAATGCCGAATCGCTGCAGTTTTGACCCTATGTTCTCAAGAAGTTCTTCCAGTTTGGCTTGATACAAGGGCATGCTATCGGAAAAATCACCAATTGATGTTCCTAATATAAGTGTCAGCAGGAAAGCGATAATGAAGACACTGACTACAGTGATCAGGATAGACAGGTTCTTTGATATGCCCCTTAATCGCATCTTGTTCAGTGGATAGGAACAGATAATGGAAATGAATACAGCCAGCAACATAGGCACCAGGATATTTGTCGAAGCTCTCATGCCGGCGATGACGATGGTCAGGGCTGCAATGATATAAAGAATACGATACGGGTCTGAAAGCTTCTCGTCGTGCATGTTATCCATACCTTGTTGATGTTTCTGTCTTATCGTTTTCTTTCATTTGTTTCCCTACCGCATCCAGCAAACCCATAAAAAGCGCCATCTTCTTACGTGTCTCTTACTAACTGTATTATGGAGGAGAACCAGAAATAAATCCGGTTACGGCAGAGAGCGTGATCCATTGCCAGAATAGGCAAGAGCACCAGAGACAAGACTTAAAGGTGATTAATTAATATTGGTTTAAAATGGTAAGATTCTAGAAACAGTCTTCACCAAATGTTTCACACATCCTCATACACTTTTTCTGACCTGTTCGAGGATTTATATTGCAGCGCTCGCCCCATTTGTCACATACGCGGACACATTTTTTCTCGCTTTTCATGGCCTGCTCCTCACCAGGAACAACCAGTGTACCGCTAGGAATGTTTAGCGCACCGTCACACGGTTCCCCTGTGACATCATTAATACAGTCAACTTCTACCAACATCAATACAGGTGCCTGATAATCAAAAGAATTATTAATGCTAATATCTTCCGGCATTACCGGGTTGTCTGATGTCGCGGCATAAGATAATGAGCACCAGGAGAGAGAAACCAGCAAAGCTAATTTTGAACAGATTGAGCGGTATTTGTAATGAGCTTTAAACATGATGGATTAGACTCTAAAATATTTAGACGTTCAATTATACATCATGCTTATACGAAAAATACCAGATAATCTTCAAGTTCAGGAATGCATCAAAACATTACAGCAAGAGCTTGATTCTGGTTAGGATAATGTATGGGATATTCCCTTCTCAAAAATATCTACTACACTTAGACATAGCTGTTACGAATAGGCCGACTCTCGTTGGCTCGTGGGGGGGACCACCAAAGAGGTACCCCGTTCCAGTAATCGTAGTTCTCAGACGCGACAGCTAAAAGCCCCGTGGGCCGATACCCTCCGGGGCTTACTTGTGTGCTGATTTAGTTTTGTTTCAAATAATCCAACATCGTGTCTACGTCACTGACGCCGAAGGGATCGTCAGGACAATTATCTTCCTGACCAGGTTCACTAAATAATTTAGTGATCTTGTTGTCCTCAACAAGCATTGAATAACGCCATGAACGCATGCCAAACCCCAGGTTTTCCTTATTCACCAGCATTCCCATCATACGCGTGAAATCACCATTGCCATCAGGCAACATTTTTACATTTTCAACACCTAAATGTTTGCTCCACTGAAACATGGTGAATGCATCGTTGACACTCAGGCAATAGACTTCGTCAACACCCTGCTCGATGAGTGCCTGATAGTTTTTGTCAAAGCCAGGAAGGTGGGTGCTTGAACAGGTTGGTGTATAGGCACCGGGAAGTGCCAAAACAACAATCTTCTTGCCTTTGAATACATCGTCCGTAGACACATCCTGCCAACGGAATGGGTTATCACCGCCAATGCTTTCATCGCGAACACGGGTTTTAAATACAATCTCAGGTACAGTTAAAGGCATTTCATTTACTCCTGTTTATTAAATTTCTATTGAATATCATCAAGATTTCTACAAATTGTTAACTCATTCTAGGGATTATTCATTGATTTATATAATTGAATGATTATATTGTTATGATAGATTTTATAGGATACTAGATGTTATGAATCTACCTACTGTTAAACAATTACGCTACTTCGTTGAATTGGAGAAGCATGCACATTTTGGCAAGGCTGCAGAAGCATGTTTTGTTTCCCAATCTGCGTTTAGTGTTGCCATTCGCGAACTTGAGTCAACATTAGGTACGCAGCTGTTTGACCGAACCAACAGACGCGTGACCATTACGGCTATGGGTCAGGAAATCGTGGTTCAGGCACGACTGGTCATTCGGGATCTTGAGGCACTGATGGATATGGCACAGATAAGTAGTGAACCTTTGTCTGGCAAGTTACGGTTGGGGATTATCCCGACAATATCACCGTTCTTGCTGCCTAAAATATTACCTAAGCTGCGTTCTTATTTTCCTCAACTGCAACTTTTTTTACAGGAAGACACAACGCAGCGAGTCTATGAAAGATTAATGAGTGGCGAGCTGGATTTGATATTGATAGCCTTCCCTTATGAATTACGTAACGTCGAGAAGATGGCACTTTTCAAGGATCCATTTCTTCTGGCATACAAGAAAGGCAGTCAATTTATTGAAAAGCAGAAGACTACTGCAGATAACCTGCAATCGGAAAGTATTCTTTTGCTCGAAGATGGTCATTGTCTTCGTGACCACGCACTTTCCGCCTGTAAGATCCGCAATCTGAATAAGGTCAGTCACTTTGCAGCAAGTAGTCTGTTGACCCTGATCGAAATGGTCGAAGCTGATCTGGGCGTTACCTATTTACCCGAAATGGCTAAAGGCTCGCCTATGCTAAAAAATACAAATATAAAAACACAAGCCATGCCCAAAAGCAGTCATCGAGAAATTGGTTTAACCTGGCGCAAAGGAAGTGCCAGAGGTAATGAATTTAAAATGCTGGGGGAATTTATTAAAAAGAATAGAAAATAATTCTAGTATTTTTTTCTAAAATCCTCGTACGTAAATTCTTTTTCCATGAGCAGCGTTTCATCTGGCTTTAAAATATTCACTGTGGGTAAATTAATGCCATTAAACATATTCGCCTTGACCAGCATGTAGGCACCAACATTTTTGAAAGTTATTCTGCTACCAATTTCCAGGGCCTGGTCGAAACGATAATCACCGAAGAGGTCACCACTAAGACAACTGCACCCTGCCAAACGATATTCATATTGTCCATTAGGCTTTTCCTGCAAAATATGCGGTCTATATTGATATTCAAATACCTCAGGTAAATGGTTTACGGTTGTATCAAGTACGGCTATTTGTTTACCGTCAGATTCAAATATATCTACTATTGATGTAAGCAGGAAACCAGATGAACCAACAATCCCCTTCCCCGGTTCAATAAAAATATCCAGTGTATATTTGTCTTTCAGGTTTTTGATGATTTTTTCAAGTTCACGCAGTTGTTCTGCATCATCAATAAAATAGCCACCACCCAGATTCAGCCATTGTATATTTTCAAGTTCTGAGTCTAGTAACCCACAAACATGTTCAAGCGTCCGCTTCAACTCTGTAAAGTCCTTCGATTCACAATTATTATGCAGGTGAATCCCCTGTACTCCTTCAAGATCATCATTGGCTAGTAGAGATACAGGAACGCCCAGTTTCGAATACTTTCGACAGGGATCATAGCGTTCGTCTCTGGCAAAAGATTTTTCTGGATTTAAACGCAAGCCACAATTCAGTTTTCCGTTAATAAGGCTTTTATACTGCTGCCACTGACTCATGGAATTAAAAGAAATATAGTCTGCATAATTCACTATCGATTTAACATCATCTTCTCTTAATCCGGGTGATGTAATATGAATTGAGCCTTCTCCCCTGATTATTTCCCTTGCTATCTGGCACTCAAATAATGAACTTGCTGAAAAACCATCAACGTATTCGGCAATCGTTTGCAGCAAACCGCTCAGGGGAGCTGCTTTAATCGAATAAAGAATTTTACAGCCGCTGTTGCTTCTAACATTGGATAAGGCAGTCAGTCTATCTATAAC
>JAKZTI010000180.1:0-2560 GCA_047517145.1 Gammaproteobacteria bacterium | reverse complement strand
GGACAATTTTCATCTATATCTCCTACGCCACCGAGGTTCACACCCATGAGCTTATCAAGGCCTTGCTGGATGCCGGTAAGACCCTGGCTGTCCCCAAAATCGTCGATTCTGACTTTATGCAAGCAGAATCCTTTTCTAGCTGGGAAGATTTGGTCCCCGGAGAACTGGGAATTCTGACTCCTGGCAACTCAAAACCTTGCCATGGGCCTTTCGATGTCGCCCTCACCCCAGGGCTAGGGTTTACCCTGTCTGGTCACCGCATGGGTTTTGGCCGCGGTTATTATGATAAATGGTTTGCTCAAAACAAGGTACGTCACAAGATTGCTCTCGCTTATGAAGCACAGTTGGTCGAGGATATTCCTGTAGAAGAAACCGATGTGCCTATGGAAAAGATCGTGACCGAAAAACGAGTGATTGTTGTCTGATCTTCAGTCTTCATGAGAAACTTGTAGAGATTTACGCGTCCAATAAGCGGCTAACAATGACCCGGTAATATTGTGCCAGATACTAAAGAATGCTGCGGGCAACGCTGTGATTGCAGTGAAATATTTTGTCGCCAGCGCAACACCCAACCCTGAATTTTGCATACCAACTTCTATTGCTAATGTCCGGCATATTTGTTCGTTAAAACCCAGGTATTTTGCGATAGTGTAACCGCTGGCAAGTCCCAAACCATTATGCAATATGACAGCAATGATAATGGGCAGAGCCAATTGAGAAATCTGCTGTGAGTTTAATGCCACGATAATGGCAATAATAAAAACAATTGCGATGACTGAAATCACCGGGAGAAATTGCTTTAGCTGCAGCAAATATTGTCCGAAATAACGATTAACAATGATACCCAGTGTCACCGGCAAAATAATTATCTTCAGTACTGTTAGCATCATATTAATGATTTGAACAGGCACCTCCTGGCCAATATATAACCAGGTCAAGACCGGTGTAAAGAAAACAGCAAGCAGTGTTGAGATCGCAGTTAGGGTAATAGAGAGTGCGACATCACCCCTGGCCAGATAACAAATCACATTGGATGCGGTGCCTCCCGGACAAGTCCCGACCAATATTAATCCCGCCATCAATGCCGTAGGCAGCGCTAATGTCAAACCGATGATGAAGGCGAACAACGGCATCAATCCATATTGTAAAAGCAAACCCAAACCGATGACCCTGGGCGATTTCAGTACATGTTTGAAATCTTCGATACTCAGTGTCATGCCCATGGCAAACATGACAATGCCCAGCAAGGGAATAATTGCGGGTTTATAATCGACTAAAAATTCAGGATAGCGAGCCGCAAAGACTGAAAAAACAATGGCTACGATTGGAAAGCCTGTGATAATCCAGTTCAAGATATAAACCTTTAACTACATGATTTAATTATAAATATAGCAATTACCTGATGTTGTCCATCAGACCACTCTCCGGATCTAGAATTATTTTTATTTTTTCAATGGGGTAATCCGGGTAGGTCGCAAGGAATTGATTTAGACTTTCCCCGGCACCTTGATGATCTCCCGATAACCACAGATCATTAATCTGATTGAGCCATTGTTCTGCTGACATAATTTCATCACCTAATGAGCCAGCCGGACTGATAAGACCATCTACGGTAGCTTCTTCCAGCGATTCTTCTTTCGGTATTCTCTTTCCTTTTGCAAAGCTTTCCTCTGATTGTATATAACGTAATGCTGGAGTTGAACTTGCGCCGGTCTCTGCTTGCTCTTCATTGGTCTTCAACTCCATTTCCCCTAATTTATTATTCATCACATCTGCATCGATTTGTTTCTGTTGTTTAACATCTGCAGCCTCAAGACGTCTAAGGTCATCTTGCCTGGAAGGTAAATAAGGTTCATCAGACAAAGATTGTTCTGCTGTATCTTTTTTCGGCGCATCTTTAGCTGTTATTTCTGACTGCAAGGCATCATCCATTTCCATTACTTTTTCTCGTAAGAGTATTTTCCTCGCTGGTCTCTTCTCAAGCTCGGGTGACTCTGCCTCATATACCTCAATTGAAGATGGCGCAAGTTTGTTTGCTTCCGGTATCACATCCATCGACATTACCTTGTCTTCGACTTTATATTTTCTCTTTTTTTCTCCTACTGACTCTGCCGCACCTTGACCAATTGATTTTGCAGTTTCTACCGGCACTATCTCGGTATCAATATCAAATTCACTCTTCGGTGCCGTTAATAATGTATGTCCACTGTCTTTGTAGATGGTGAATACCAAACTAACGCATAACATCAAAACAGCGGCCATTGATACAGGCACATACCAGCTCCTGGCAAAAGGACTGTAGGCTACCTTTGAGGGTTGCTTTACTTTGACGGCTTCATTTGCCGCTGAAAGAATAATTTTATCCAGATGCTCTGGTACTTGTGTCTTTTGTTCAGCACCATAGGCCCTGGACAAGGCAGAATCACCTTGTAGATATTCCTCCAGGTTTTGTTCGTCCTGTTTAATGTCTTCTGGTTTCTCAGCCATTTTCACTCAAACCTGCTCGTAATTTTTTTACTGCGTATCGCAATCGACTCTTGGCGGCTTCTGCGTTCACACC
>JAKZTI010000179.1:0-16235 GCA_047517145.1 Gammaproteobacteria bacterium | reverse complement strand
ACCATACTCAAATCTGGAGCGGGTGATGGGACTCGAACCCACACCATCAGCTTGGAAGGCTGAGGTTCTACCATTGAACTACACCCGCCTCGGTTCGACTTCCAACTACTATTCCTATCACTTGTGATGGGCTTACTCCGTACATCCTTGTACTTCGCCCTTCCGGGCCAGCGCCGCTTTGCGTCGCTGTTCAAATTTGTTCCAGACAAATTTGTCAAACCCACACCATCAGCTTCGAAAGCTGAGATTCTACCATTGAACTACACCCACCTACCCGGCACCAAACGGTGCCAAATACTTTCATTTCTGCTCGTCCGTGTTGGTGGAGGGGGGAGGATTCGAACCTCCGAAGGCTGAGCCGTCAGATTTACAGTCTGATCCCGTTGACCGCTTGGGTACCCCTCCGAAATCAGCCGCACATTCTCGGACAATCTGGAGGTACTGTCAATACGATAAGAGGCTGAAAAATGGTCTATTTGTGGATTAATTCAAGGCGTCAATCGCCGGTGCGTAGGACCTTACCACTTATGGCATTTCTGATCTCTGTTGGCAGCTCCTTGCCACCGGTATTTCCAGACAAGATATAATCGATTTCATTACCAAAATAGCTTCTAATCTTGAAGGCATTCGTGGCTGGTGTTTTCCCCGCTGGATTCGCACTTGTTGAGACGATCACACCGGCCTCCTCACATAGCGCCTGTACAACTGGATGGGCAGATACTCGCACTGCAACCGTATCTTTATAACCTGTAATCCAGCCAGGGACGTTTGCTGTAGCTGGTAGCACCCAGGTCACAGGCCCAGGCCATGAGGCACTGATTTTCTGTCTCACAACATCATCTGGATAGTCGACATATGCGTCGAATTGCTCAGGACTGGCAGCGACCAATATCAGGCCTTTTCTTACTGATCGACCTTTTAGGACCAAGATTCTGGCAACGGAATAAACATCCTCAGGCAAGCAGCCCAGGCCAAACACAGCTTCTGTTGGATATGCGATGACACCACCCTGGTTCAAGGTCCTAACGGCGCAATGCAGATGAAAATTACCCATAATCTTCTCTGGCTGTGGTTACTGATAGAATGAAGCTACAAAAACGACATACTTAAAAAAAACAAGCTAAATAGCATGATCCACTGATTAAGTTATCAACTCTTTTTAACTGGTCGTTTTACTGGACTTTTTTGCAGCTTTTTCCTTCTTTGTCTTCTTCTTGCTAGTTTTCTTCTTAGTCGCTTTCTTTTTGCTGGCCTTCTTTTTAGCCCCTCGACGCGGCCGGTCTGGCGCTTCAGCGATCATCTTCTGGCAATCCTCTACGGTAAGGTCTGTTGGTTCAACGTCTTTTGGCACCTTCACATTCTTGTTGCCATCGGTCACATAGGGTCCATAACGTCCATTCAAGACACTGATGCCTTCTTTTTCAAAAATATTGATCTGCTTCTCGGCATCTTCAATTTTCTTGGCGGCGATCAGTTCTAAACATCTTTCCAGAGCTACCGTGTAAGGGTCATCCTCCTTAAGAGAGACGAATTTGCTACCATAACGAATGTACGGGCCAAAGCGCCCAGCACTGACAACAATTTCTTCACCCTCTTCCGTTTCACCCATTTCCCTTGGTAACTTGAAAAGTGTCAGGGCTTCTTCCAGAGTAATACTGTCCAATTTCTGGCCAGGAAGCAGACCGGCAAACTTTGGCTTGTCTTCATCTTCTTTTGTGCCAATTTGTGCAAAAGGACCATAACGACCAATACGTACTGATACAGGCGAGCCTGTTTTAGGATCTGTCCCCAGTTCTCTGGCCTGAATCGCTTCACTACGACTCACCGTTTCTTCCTTTTCCTTGATTTGTTTCTCGAACCTTTCCCAAAAATCCTTCATCAAGGGTAACCAGTCTTTCTCGCCTCTGGAAACTGCATCCAGCTCATCTTCAAGACGCGCGGTAAAATCGTAATCTACATAATCCGTAAAATGCTTGGTGAGAAAATCATTTACCACACGACCAACATCGGTCGGCGTAAACCGTTTTTGCTCGAACTCTACGTATCCTCTTTGCTTGAGTGTGTAGATAATACTTGCGTAGGTTGATGGTCTGCCAATACCGTATTCTTCAAGAGTTTTCACCAGACTGGCTTCTGTAAATCGCGGGGGCGGCTCAGTGAAATGTTGTTCTGGTCTGATTTCGAGTAGCTTCACAACATCACCTTGTTTCAGTGGCGGCAGTAATTTTTCATCATCTTCTGTTTTCGCCTCATCCTGTCCTTCCAGATAGACCGTCATGAAACCCGGGTCGGCAATGCTCGATCCATTAGCGCGAAAAATATTACCTTTTCCGCAGTCCATATCAACAGCAACTGTGTCAATGGTCGCATTTATCATCTGGCTAGCGACTGTGCGTTTCCAGATCAATTCATACAATTTAAATTGATCTGCATCCAATGACGATTTTATTTCACTGGGCACGTGTCTTACTGTAGTTGGCCGTATTGCTTCATGTGCTTCCTGTGCATTTTTAGATTTTGTTTTGTATATACGGGGTTCTTCAGGCACATTGTTTTTACCATATCGTTCACCTATGAACTCTCTGATCTCGTCCTGGGCTTCCTTGGCCAACACAACAGAATCTGTACGCATGTAAGTAATCAGGCCGACTGTTCCTTCATCACCGCCTATATCAATACCTTCGTATAATTGTTGTGCGACCCGCATGGTGCGTTGAGCTGTTAGCCCCAGTTTACGCACTGCTTCCTGTTGCATGGTTGAAGTGATAAATGGTGCTGTTGGTTGACGTTTGCGTTGTTTCTTTTCAACCTTGCTTACGGTTAATTTACCATTTGCTGCCTGTAGTAATTCTTCGTAGGCCTGGTTCGCTGTATCACCTTCAGTGATAGTAAATTGCTTTAACTTTTCACCATGTAAATAAGTTAGCCTTGAAAGGAACCTGGCTTTCTCTTTTTCAAGATCTGCCTCTATCGTCCAGTATTCCTGAGGTTCGAATTTCTCTATTTCCAGTTCACGTTCGACGATCATTCTCAATGCAGGACTCTGTACACGACCTGCCGACAAACCACGTTGGATCTTTTTCCAGAGTAACGGTGAAAGGTTAAAACCCACCAGATAATCCAAGGCCCGACGCGCCTGTTGTGCATTGATTAAATCTATCGATAATTCTCTTGGGTGAGCAACTGCTTCTTTAATTGCATTTTTTGTCACTTCATGAAAAACAACACGATGTGATTCTTTGCCTTCAAGCAGGCCTCGTTCTTTTAACAACTCATTAAGATGCCAAGCAATGGCTTCACCTTCACGATCCGGATCAGTAGCCAGATAAAGAGTATCTGCTTCTTTGAGTGCCTTGATGATTGCATCAACCGCTTTGGCATTTTTCTCAATGTCCTGATACTTCATCTCAAACCCATTCTCTGTATCGATAGCACCAGTCTTGGGTAACAAATCGCGTACATGCCCATAAGACGCTAACACCTTATAGTCATTACCAAGATATCGATTGATTGTTTTTGCCTTAGCGGGAGATTCAACTATAACTAACGATGTGCTCATTCAAAAAATTCCAGTTAATTATTCTGTTACGTGTGATGAAACTACGGGAAATGCCGGTTTTAATTTGATTCAGGATGTTTAATGCATATTCGCATTCAAATCATCCATGACGATGTCTTCCATCCAGGTGATAATTGCTTCTTTACCAGGTTGATTGAACAGCACCAAGAGAACAACCCATTTAAGCTGCTCTAGATCGATGTCTTCTGATTCCAGCGCCATCACACGATCAATCACCAACTCGCGGTTCTGATTATCTAATACACCTGCCTGTTCCAGAAAAAGCAGGAAGCCTCGACATTCAGTATCAAGTTTTTCCAGTTCTTTACCATGATAAATTCTTGAAGCCGATGTCCCGGAATCCGCGGAAGGATAATGATTATCTTTTTGCGTAGCCAGGCCTTCCAACCAGTCAAATGCCTTGCCTACTTCACGCTCGGCAAAACCTGCATCCACAAGCTGATCTCTTAGAGCATCCTGATCAGGCGTCAATTTGACATCTTCATCTTCATAATTGTCAAAAAGATACATCAATACATCTAGTACTGTTTCTTTCATTTACTAATTTCTCTAGTTAGCTCGTATGTAAACTCCACCTGCTTGCGAAACTACCAAACCACGAAGTTCGAGTATTAAAAGCATGGAGGAAACTGAATCAATCGTCAATCCTGTCAATTCAATCAATCTATCAATGGATATCGGGTCATATGCCATACTATCAAGCAACACTTTGTAATCTGCGTCAAGTGCTTCTTTACCATGATCAATTTTTTGACCTGTTTTTTCAGTAACTCTTTCTCCCATAACGACTGTCACGAGAGAACCTAGTTCTTCAACAATATCATCAACTGATTCCACCAGCTTGGCACCTTGCTTGATTAAGGTGTGACAACCTTTTGCGAGTGGATTATGGATAGAACCTGGAATGGCAAATACCTCACGCCCTTGCTCCATAGCATAACGAGCGGTAATGAGTGAACCACTTCGACATGCTGCTTGTATCACCAGAACTCCCGTGCTCATGCCACTGATAATCCTGTTGCGCCTGGGAAAATTTGCGGGAATGGGTTTGGTCCCTGGCGGAAACTCTGAAACCAGAATACCATTCTCGACGATTTTTTCTGCCAGGGCTTTATGCCTTGCAGGGTAAATCATATCAAGGCCATTGCCTGTCACGGCGATAGTATGCCCGCCCGCATCCAACGCCCCCTGATGGCTGCAGCCATCTATGCCCAAAGCTAAACCGCTTGTGACGGTTGCGCCTGCGTAAACAAGTTCACGGGCAAATTCATCAGCAAGCTTGCGTCCAGCTGTATCTGGATTCCTGCTGCCGACAATTCCTATCTGTATACTTTTCAATTGTTGCAGGCAACCATAGGCAAATAAAATAATAGGCGGATCAGGGATCTCCCTGAGTAACAGCGGATATTCATCACTATCAATTGTCACAAGATGATGGTCTGGGCAATCTAACCATAGTAAATCAGCTTCAATACTTTCCCAATCAGGCTGGGAAATAGCATTAATTGTTTTTTCTTTAAAACCAAGCTCTCTCAGTGCCTGGGCATCTGCAGAGAATATTTCTTTTATTGAGGGGAAGGTATCAAGTAATTTTCTTTGACCGACAGGGCCAAGTCCCTCGATACGATAGAGTGCTAACCAAAGAGCACGAACTTCATTGTTTTCCGCCATATTCTTGATCATCCTGATCTACATTTGGTAACAGCTGTTGATAATGCACCAAATTTAATTCTTCATCAAAATATTTATTACGACTAGATGTTCAGCATCAAATAGTTTCTGGATGATATTTTTGTTATGGGAAAAATAACAAAGGCCGCTATTAGCGGCCTTTATGTATACTTATAAAAAAGCTTTTTAGGACTACAAATTTCTTACGCTATCATATATATGAATGGGACTGACAGCCTTCATCACCAGACCGTAACTGACATTTTCAAACGTACGGAATACCATTAAAACTCCAGCATATTCAGCAGGAAGTTCAACCAGTTCTGGCTTCGTATTCCATCGACCCAGATAGCCAACCAAAGCAGAGTTGTTAACATCTTTGATAATGTTACCGACAATATCCTCTGGCGCTACCTCATAATTCCTTTTTATCTCAGTTGCTACCTCATCTTTGACGATTTTACCACTCTGGTAAATACCCAAAATACTACCCACCTCGACACCATCACCGTCACCAACATCAACCACGACAATTTGATATTGTCCAATCTCGGCAACACCATCTATGACAGACAAAATATTCGCATCAATGTCTTGATATGGCGTACTTGGAATATATGCATTTTTTGCTTCCCCGGTAGATTCAGCAACAAGCCGATCTCCACTGAGGATTTCCTGTTTTGATAAGGTCACAATCGCTGACGCTGGATCACCTCTTTTCTCAATAACAACATCACCTAGATAAAGCGCCTCATAACCCAAAACCCGATTTGCATCCTTACGTGGATTGATGTACGCAGGGCCCTTTCTATACAGTGCATAACGGGTCTCTGTCGAATCCGCGTCCAGACCTCGGACATAGATCTTGTTCCCGGCACCCGATACTAAATGTTCGTCATAACTCGATACGACATAGGGCCAGTTAACCATTTCTTTTTCAGTAACAATGCGAGGTTGCGTCAAAAACTGCTGGATAGCATCTACAGGGATTGATTCGATGGCATCATCTCTCATATGAGAACGTACCACAGGCGATAATTTAACATTACGGCCATTAACAGCCATGCCCGAGCCATTAATGGTCAAAAGCGGCTGGCCATCGATTACGGACAGAGAGACAACATCACCTGGATAGATGAGGTGCGGATCAGAAATCTGCGGGTTTCCCTGCCAGATCGTCGGCCAATACCAGGGTTCCTGTAAGAATTGCGCCGAGATGTCCCAAAGTGTATCGCCTTTTTTGACCACATATTCGTCTGGGTGATCAGGATTTAGCTTTACCGTGTCGGCAATCGAAATAGATGTGAACAATAAACACACCAGCAAAAAGTAAACTTTCTTAAACATGATTATTACCTTACGTACGTTCCTTAATGTAGATTAGCAAAAAAATACGCAAAATATAAGTAAGATCACGCTTTATTCAGCTGTTTGTTACGAAATAATCATTTTTCTGTATACTATCAGTGAGTTACCAAGCAAAGGAGTAAAAACACCTGTGGCACTACTGGAAGTCCTGCATTTCCCTGATAACAGGCTGCGTAAAAAGGCTGTACCTGTTGAAATCATTGACGATAATTGTCGCTCTTTGGCGAAAGATATGCTGGAAACGATGTACCATAGTCATGGAATTGGCCTTGCCGCAACACAGGTAAACATCCAAAAACGCCTGGTGGTCATTGATCTGTCATCAGATAAAAATGAAGCTATGTACTTAATTAATCCGGAGATATTATCTTCCGAAGGGACTGAAGAAAGTCAGGAGGGCTGCTTGTCAGTCCCTGAGTACTTCGACATGGTGACTCGTGCCGAGAAGGTCAAATATCGTTATATGGATCTCAACGGTGAAGTCATCGAAAATGAAGCAGATGGCCTATTATCAATCTGCATTCAGCACGAAATAGATCACCTGGATGGGAAATTATTCATCGATTATCTATCCCCCATGAAAAGACAACGTCTAGGCAAAAAGCTTGAGAAACAGGAAAAATTTCAAGCACCCGTCCTTTGATTCAAAAACTTCGTTCGGAATAACCACATATGGAAAACCTGCACCAGAGGGAATTACGCCCGAAAAAATTGAGAATCGCCTTTGCCGGCACACCTGAACTGGCAGCGACCATATTAAGAACATTACTGGAAAAATCGAAACACCTGATCGCAATGGTGCTAACCCAACCCGACAGGCCTTCCGGTCGGGGACGTAAGCTTACGGCAAGTGCTGTAAAGACACTGGCACTCGAAAATGGGCTCGACATCTTGCAGCCCTCTGCATCCGAACTAATTGCATTGCAAGACAGGATTGCAGAGCTAGATTTGATGATAGTTGCCGCCTATGGAATGTTGCTGCCTGAAACTATCCTGAACGCACCCAAATATGGTTGCATAAATGTGCATACCTCACTGCTCCCTAGATGGAGAGGCGCAGCACCAATTCAGCGTGCGATCCAGGCGGGAGATGACGAAACAGGCATCTCTATCATGCAAATGGATAGCGATCTGGATACCGGGCCAATATTGCTACAGAAAAAATGTCCGATAAACGCTACTGATACATCTGCCAGTCTTCATAATAAACTTGCCAGTCTTGGTAGTGATTGCGTACTTGAAGTATTAGAAAAAATTATTTCTGCAGACATCCAGGCCCTTAGTCAAGACAGCTCACAAGCCTGCTACGCCGAAAAAATCACCAAGTCTGAAGCCAGGATCGATTGGACTGAATCCGCCACAAATATTGATCGTGCCATCCGAGCATTTAATCCTGCCCCGATCTGTCATACAGAACTGCAAGGCCTGGCCCTTCGAATATGGCAGGCAGAGGTCCTTGAGTCCGAATCCACTTCCCTAGCGGGTGAGATCATTCTATCTAGCAAAGCGGGCATTGATGTCGCAACAGGTGATGGCGTGCTTAGAATTTTACAATTACAGTCACAGGGTAAACGCGCCATGTCCGTGGCTGATTTTCTAAACGGCAATCCAGATTTTGGCATTAGCAAATAGCACAAAATCTGAATCCATGCAGGCGCGTGTGGTCGCATCTAAAATCCTGGCAAAGGTATTTGAAGAGCAACAATCTCTTGCCGCGCTGATACCATTCGAATTAGACATAATGGTAGATCCACGAGAACGTGCACTCACCCAGGCACTTTGTTTTGGTGTAATCCGCCATTACTACAGCCTGAATTTTATCCTCAGTACGCTGTTGGATAAGAAGCTGAAAAAGAAAGACAGTGATGTCAAAGCACTAATCCTGATTGGCCTGTATCAACTTGATCATATGCGAACACCTGCCCACGCTGCTGTTTCCGCAAGTGTAGAAAGTTGTAAGGAATTAAAAAAACCCTGGGCAAAAAATCTGGTCAATGCCGTGTTGAGGCGTTATCAGAGAGAACACAATAAGTTTCCAGAGCTTATTGCTGACAATGAATCAGCCAAAAATGAACATCCCACCTGGTTGCTGGATAGATTGAAAGATGAATATCCTCAACATTGGCAATCGATCATCAAAGAAAATAATCTACCGCCACCCATGAGCTTGAGGGTGAATTCGCGCAAGACAGATCCAGCTAGCTATCTAAAAAAACTGGCGGCGGCCGGAATAGAAGCCCAGCCATCGAAATTGAATATAACTGGTATCATTCTAACTCATCCTGTCGGCATAGAAGCACTACCTGATTTTGCCAAAGGCCATGTCTCGGTTCAGGATTTGGCAGCGCAACTGGCCATCCCCTTACTACAACCGCAAGCGGGTGAACGAATCCTGGATGCGTGTTCAGCCCCTGGGGGGAAACTGGCAAATCTATTAGAAACGATACCAACACTGCAAGAAGTCGTTGCTATCGAGAAAGAACCTCGCAGATTTAAAAAACTTGAGAATACATTAGAGCGCCTAGGTCTCAGTGCAACGCTGATACAAAATGATGCTCGTGCTGTTGATGATTGGTGGGACAAACGACTTTTTGACCGAATTTTGATTGATGTACCCTGTAGTGCTTCTGGTGTAATTCGCAGACATCCTGATATTAAATATTTACGAACAGCTGAAGATATCCAGAATATTACGGTTTTACAGGCAGAGATACTCAAGGCATTGTGGCCATTATTAAGCAAAGGTGGCAAGTTGTTGTATATTACCTGTTCAGTATTTAAAGCAGAGAATGACGAACAAATCGCTGCTTTCACCGATAAATATAATGATGCTAATTCGATACCAATACAGGCAAGTTGGGGCATGGCAACAGAATTTGGTCGACAGATTCTACCCGGTGATAACGCAATGGATGGATTTTACTATGCCCAATTGCAAAAAACCTGAGGCGAGGACGCTCATTGTTTCGACAACCCTAGTGAGCCTGTTGCTGTTGCCATTGGCATCCCATGCCGAATTAAACCATAAAGAAATAAACCACGGTTTCATTGTTGAAAGCGCAGAGTTAAAGTTGGCTGGAGACGAATATACTCTTAGTGCTGATATACAATTTCATTTTAGCAAAGAAGCCCTCAATGCACTTGAACACGGGATCGCATTACAGATTGATATAGAAGTGCAGGCAAAACAAAACAGAAAATGGCTATGGGATAAAAAGATTCGTAAAAAAATATTGAGCCAAAGACTGGAGCATCAACCACTCAGCGATCAGTATCTTGTTACCGATCTTAATACAGGTATCAAACGTAATTTCCACAGTTTTCATCATGCCCTCGAATTTCTGGGATCAATAAACGATTATCCATTTTTAGAGCTCGCTTCGCTGGAACAGGGTAAAACATATACCGTACTGGTACGCGCCAGTTTAAATACAGAATCACTACCGGCGCCATTAAGATTGTCAGGTTATGTCTCATCAGATTGGCAATTATCGAGTCCCTGGTATAAATGGACGATTCAGCAATGAAACGATTCGTAATAAAACGACCAGGCACATTCATCCTCTACAGCGGACTATTTTTATTTGCTTGTATACTCGCATCTTTACTCATGATGAGTGATGCACTAAAGGATTCATCACAGTTTAGTCGGCTATATTCCGGATTATTAGTTTTTATTACTGTTGGTCTTATTACATTAATTAGTCTCATATTCCTGAATTTGAGACACCTGATACAACAGCGCCGTAATCATATCCCGGGAACACGTATGACCGTGCGAATGATTGCTATGTTTACCGCACTCTCCGTTACTCCAGTATTAGTCGTTTATCTTTTTTCATTGGATTTTTTACATCGTGGTATTGATAGCTGGTTTGATCTGCGCGTTGAACAGGCATTAGATGATTCACTTGCACTGAGTAGACTCTCTCTTGATACGCGTATGAGAGAATTATTAAAGCAAACAGATCAAATGGCAGAGGAAATATCCGGGATATCAGATGCGGAGATGCCTTTTGAAATTGATGAACTGCGTAGCCGCACGAACGCCAAAGAAGTCACCCTGCTAAATAGACAAGGAGGTGTTATCACCTCTAGTTCCGAGGACACAATCAGCATTATCCCTGACAGACCGAGTGATACTATTTTATTACAACTCCAACAAGGTGGCAGCTATACAGCCCTGGATAACGCGATTAAAACAGGATTACATATCCGTGTGGTTGTAAATGTCCCTGCCGTAAACATTGGCAATAATTCCAGAATTATTCAGGCGCTCTACCCTATTTCTGAGGAAATAAATACTCTGACAAACAGCATTCAGACTTCTTACATCAAGTATAAGGAACTGTCTTATCTACGCGAACAACTTAAACTCAGTTTTATTCTGGTTCTGACTCTGGTACTTTTATTCAGTCTCTTTGCAACGGTCTGGACAGCATTTTATTTTTCCAAAAGACACGTCGCTCCTATCAGAGATATGGCTGAAGGAACCAAAGCGATAGCTAAGGGTGACTACCATACTCAAATACCCGTAACCAGTAATGACGAACTTGGATTTCTGGTAGCTTCTTTTAACGAGATGACACAAAGAATTGCACAAGCAAGAGATGATGCAAGCCAAAGCCAACATGAAGCAGAAACACAGCAGGCTTATTTGGAAGCTGTGCTCAGCAGACTCTCTTCAGGTGTACTGGTATTTGATAAAAACAAGATATTACGCACATCCAATGTCAGTGCGGGACAAATTCTGGGCATGCCTATTGATTCTGTAATCGGTGAATCTCTGGAAAAAATTTGTCTGCAATATAACTATCTCGAACCCATGCGAGACACTATCCTCTCCCATGATAATACTGAACAGGATTGGCGCGAACAAATCACACTCTTTGGTGCCAGTGGTAGACAAATTCTGATGTGTAGTGGCACACCACATTCGACAACTGAAGACGAGAATGAAGATTACATTATCGTATTCGATGACATCACCGAGCTGTTGCAGGGGCAAAAAAATGCGGCATGGAGTGAGATGGCACGTCGACTCGCACATGAAATCAAGAATCCGTTGACACCAATTCAACTTGCAGCTGAACGATTACGCCATAAGTATCTTCACACCATGGATCAAAAGGATGCAGATACTCTTGATCGGTTGACAAATACGATCGTTCAGCAGGTGGAAACCATGAAAGAAATGGTAAACACCTTTTCAGACTACGCAAGAACGCCCGAGACAAAAACACAGGCCATGGACATCAATGCCTTGATGAGTGAAGTCCTGGATCTATTCACCAGCCTGAATCAAAAGACAGAGATTAGGCTAGACCTCGAACCTAATTTGCCGATGGTTGATGCAGACGTAAGCAGACTCAGGCAAGTTTTTAATAACCTTCTGAAAAATGCATTTGATGCCTGCGAAAACAACAGCGATTCGACACTGACCATTACCAGCCAATGTGTTTCAACAGCAGGCGCCGAATACGTGGAAATTTCAATCAGTGATTCCGGCCCAGGTATTGCAGAAGATATCATGGAGCATATCTTTGAACCTTATGTGACCACCAAGACAAAAGGCACGGGATTAGGTCTTGCCATCGTAAAGAAAATCATTGAAGAGCATAATGGTGTTGTCTGGCTGGAAAACAATAAGGATAAAGCTGGCATAAGTGCGATAATTAGATTACCGATCATACAGAAGCAAGATGACGATACGAATGGTGAAACAGGAATGACTTCATGATAGCCGGCAAAGTTCTGGTGGTGGATGATGAACCAGATATAAGAAGTCTGATCAAGGAAATACTTGAAGACGAAACTTTTGAAGTTGCGGTTGCAGAAGATGCGACACAAGCTGATAACATTCGCGAAGAATTTGATCCTGATCTGATTTTGCTAGATATCTGGATGCCTGGCATTGATGGCATTACCTTGCTCAAACAATGGAATGAGTCGAACCGGATGAATGTGCCGGTGATTATGATTTCAGGCCATGGCACAGTTGAGACTGCCGTCGAGGCAACCCGTCTGGGTGCTTATGATTTTATCGAGAAACCGCTTTCTCTCGCCAAGTTAATACTTACGGTGAAGCATGCCCTGGAAAACACATCCTTACAAAGGGAAAACATACGCCTTAAAGGCTACAACCAGCGCGTAGATACACCAATAGGCAAAAGTAAAGTCATGCAAAATCTTAGAGAGCAGATTTTGCAAATTGTCGAACACAGTACGCCAGTGTTGATTACCGGTGAATCAGGCACGGACAAGGAACGTTTCGCACGCTATCTGCATAATCAAAGCTCCAGATCTGAAGAAGCATTTATCAGTGTCGGGATATCGGCCTTGTCTGCAGATAATTTTCTGATGGAATTTTTTGGTAGCGAGGAGACAGACAAAGACAGAACCGGTTTTTTTGAACAGGCAGAAGGCGGCACCCTGTTTCTCAAAGATATTGCGGACATGGATCTTTCCTTACAGGCAAAATTGCAGAACACCCTGGACAATAAATATTTCACACGTGTTGGCAGCACACAATCAAAAACTTTTAATATCCGTATTATCGCCGCGACCAATCATGACCTCCTTGAGCTCGTCAACGCCGGGCGTTTTCGGGACGATCTCTACTATCAATTAAATATCCTGCCTATCCATGTGCCGCCTTTAAGTGAACATGCAGAAGACATTCCGGAATTGCTTGAGTTTTATGTTGATTATTTTGCCGAGAGAGAAGGTTTAGCCTATCGACATTTCACCGTCGCGGCACAAAACCAGCTACGAAGCTATTCGTGGCCCGGCAATGTCAGAGAGTTAAAGAACATGGTGCAAAGATTGCTTATTCTTGGCACCGGGGAAAATATCGATATAAAAGAACTGGATCTGGCGCGAGGAAAACTGGAATCGCTGCCTGAGGAACAAAATTTTATACCTGATTTTGACATGCCACTACGTGAAGCCAGAGAGCAATTTGAAAAAGAATATCTACAACACAAACTAACTATTGCTGGAGGCAGCGTCAGCAAAGTAGCTGAAGCAGTGGGCATGGAGAGAACGCATCTCTATCGCAAGTTGAAATCACTCGGTATTGCAATTAAAAATCAGAATTCGAAATAGTCAGGTTCCAAAACAGGTTGGAAGATACGATAAGTCTGGCTATAGTGCACAAAATTTGGGTAACAAGTTGTCTTAATCACCAGGCATTTGCATGAGTTGAATATGAAGATTAAATTAACGATTCATCCGGCAGAACACAAATTATGAAGATAATTATTCTGGGTGCAGGTCAGGTCGGTTCCTCAGTGGCGGCAAATCTCGTCGGTGAGGCAAATGACATCACCATTGTCGATACGAACCCCAAGTGTCTAACCAACCTGAGTGAACGATATGATTTACAGACAATCGTAGGTGTCGCATCTCATCCTTCCGTACTTGAACGAGCCGGCGCAAAGGATGCGGACATGATACTTGCCGTAACAAATAGCGATGAAATAAACATGATCGCCTGCCAGGTGGCCTACACTTTATTTCACACCCCGACAAAAATAGCACGTGTGAGAAACACAGAATACCTGTCAAAAAAAGCACTGTTTGCACAGGAAGCACTACCCATTGATGTACTCATCAGTCCCGAACAATTAGTCACCGAACATATCGAACGACTAATCAATTACCCAAGAGCACTTCAGGTCCTGGAATTCGCTGATGGCAAAGTGCAGATGGTTGCGGTACGAGCCAATTATAGCGGCCCTCTGGTCGGTCACCGAACAGGTGATGTTGGTAAATATTTACCAGAACTTGATTATCGTATAGCCATTTTGTTTCGTCAGAATAAGGCGATTATTCCAGATGGGAAAACTGTCATTGAACCTGATGATGAACTTTTTTTTATCGGTGCACCAAAACATGTACGTGCACTGGTGCATAGTTTGCGTAGTACAAAAAGGGAAGTGAAACGCGTCATGCTGGCAGGTGGCGGGAACATTGGCATGCGATTGGCGATGAAGTTAGAACGACATTACCAGGTCAAGCTCATAGAATTGGACTACGAACGTGCACAGTATGCCGCTGAACAATTAAAAAATACGATTGTCTTGCATGGCGATGCAACGAACGAAGAATTACTTAGAGAAGAAAACATTGACGACACCGACATCTTCTGTGCGCTGACCCACGCGGACGAAGCGAACATTATTTCATCCATGTTATCCAAACGTCTTGGTGCACGTAAGGTCATGGCACTCATCAACCGTGCCGGTTATGTTGATTTAGTACAAAGCAATGTCATTGATATCGCCATATCTCCGCAACAGGCAACGATTGGGACACTACTGGCCCATATCAGAAAAGGCGATGTCGTCGCTGTCCATTCCTTAAGGAGAGGAGTTGCTGAAGCGATCGAGGCAATTGCACACGGCAACAAGGATTCTTCCAGGGTTGTCGGTCGCATGATTGAAGAAGTTGACTTGCCACCAGGAACAAGTATTGGCGCACTGGTTCGAGGTGATGAAGTTCTCCTTGCTCATCATGATACCGTAATAGAAGCTGAAGACCATGTCATCTTACTGGTGGCAGACAAGAAACAAGTCCCTGAAATTGAACGTTTATTTCAGGTAGGTATCACTTTTCTATAAATTTCTTTTGGTCAACAAACACAATGCAATATGCAGTCGTTCAACGAATACTGGGGATTTTACTCGGTCTGTTTAGCCTGACATTGTTACCCCCCATAACCATTGCATGGTGGAGTAGTGATGACAGCCTGCAAGGCTTCCTTACTGCATTTTCTATTATTATCGCAACAGGTTTATTTCTCTGGTTACCGGTCAGAAATATTCGTAATGAACTAAAACTCAGGGATGGCTTCGTTGTTGTTGTACTGTTTTGGGTAGGTCTGGGTTTTACGGGCTCAATTCCGTTTGTTTTATCAGAGACGCTACATTTAAGTTTTACCGATGCTGTGTTCGAATCAATGTCGGGATTAACCACCACCGGCGCAACGATAATCACTGGTATCGATAATCTGCCAAAATCAATCTTGTTTTATCGTCAGGAACTGCAGTGGCTAGGTGGCATGGGGATCATTGTTCTCGCTGTTGCTATTTTACCCATCCTCGGTATTGGTGGTATGCAGTTATACCGTGCTGAAACGCCAGGACCTATGAAAGAATCAAAATTGACACCAAGAATCACCGAGACCGCAAAAGCCCTCTGGTATATTTATCTTGGTTTGACCGTGAGCTGCTGTTTGTCCTACTGGCTGGCCGGCATGACTTTTTTTGATGCTATCAGTCATAGTTTTTCAACGGTATCTATTGGTGGCTTTTCTACGCATGATGCAAGTATGGGCTATTTCAACAGTAAATTGATTGATACGATAGCTATCGTTTTTATGCTGATCTCAGGCGTTAATTTCTCCTTGCATTTTTTTGCCTGGCGCAACAACAGCACCCGGCCCTATTGGCAAGACACAGAGTTCAAGGCTTACCTCAGCATTTTAGGAGTAGTTTGTCTGATCTGTTGCATCTACCTGACATTAACCTCGGATTATGCTGACACGTCGATGATGATCATGGATGCAATCTTCCAGAGCATCTCGATTGCGACAACAACAGGCTTTACAACA
>JAKZTI010000178.1:0-5027 GCA_047517145.1 Gammaproteobacteria bacterium | reverse complement strand
CTGCTCAATCTCTTCATTCGTCCTGGCGTTGAGTGCTTCGTCAACCAGTGCTTTGTTCAAATGCGGTGCAAACAGTTCTATAAATTCATACATATATCCACGTAAAAAGGTGCCCCGTCTGAGCCCGATTTTAGTGGTACTGGCTTCAAACAGATGACTGGCATCGATTGCGACTAACTCATTATCAATCTCTGGATCAAATGCCATACTGGCCACAATCCCCACACCAATGCCAAGCTTCACATAAGTCTTGATAACATCGGCATCAGCCGCCGTAAATACAACTTTGGGGACATAGCCTTTCGCATTAAAGGCATCATCAAGCTGTGAACGACCGGTAAACCCAAACACGTAGGTCACAATAGGATATTCAGCAAGTTTCTCCAGAGTCAGCTTGTCTTCGTTTGCTAATGGATGATCATGTTTCACAATAACACTTCGGTTCCAGCGATAGCATGGCAGCATGATCAGGTTTTCAAAAAGCTCCAGTGCTTCAGTGGCTATTGCCAGGTCAACTTTTCCTTTTGACGCCATCTCGGATATCTGCACGGGTGTCCCCTGATGCATATGTAAAGACACATCAGGGTAGCGACCAATAAATTCACTAATGACACTAGGTAGCAGGTAACGCGCCTGGGTATGTGTCGTCGCTACTGAGAGTGCACCTTTATCTTTATCGCTGAACTCATGTGCAATTTGTCGTACATTTTCAACCTTATCCAGTATCTCCCCTGCCATCTTAACGATAGCGGTGCCAGCTGGTGTAACTTCAGTCAGGTGTTTACCACTGCGTTGAAAAATCTGAACACCTAGTTCATCCTCAAGCATTCTTATCTGTTTACTGATACCTGGCTGAGAGGTAAACAGGCTCTCTGCAGTTGCTGACACATTTAAATCATGCCTGGGGACTTCCCAGATATATTTGAGTTGTTGAAGCTTCACTCTCTATCCACACTTATTCTATATTATTATAAAAATATACATATAAATTACTTTTAAGTATAGATAAGAGCTTATACATTACAAGCCCTTTTCAAACATAGCATTCATTGTTGGCACCTGGATGGACATAGCATATACAGTCATCGGATTTTTAGTCGGTTTCATCGTTGGGCTCACGGGCGTTGGCGGTGGCTCTTTAATGACACCTATTCTGGTACTGGGATTTTCTATTTCTCCAGCCATCGCAGTAGGAACCGATTTATTGTATGCAGCGGTGACAAAATCAACCGGTATTTTTGTTCACCATGCCAAAAAAAACATCGACTGGAATATTGTGAAACTTCTCAGTGCCGGGAGCATCCCTGCAGCATGCCTGTCTATATTTTTACTCAAAAACATGATTGCTTCAGGAATTGACTATGAACAGGTCATCACGACTACCCTGAGTTTTGCATTGATTTTGACATCATTAGTATTGCTGTTTAAAACTCAAATTCAGAAGCTGAGTCAAAATGAACGCCTGTCTGGTATCAAGACTCTGCATAAACAAATGAGGAAACCGCTAACTATATTTTCGGGGGCCCTTATTGGCTTTCTGGTCACACTTTCCTCAGTCGGTGCTGGCGCATTAGGCGCCGCAATATTATTTTTCCTCTACCCTCGCATGCGTGCAATATCAATCGTTGGTACTGATCTGGCCCATGCCGTACCGATTACCGCTATTGCCGGTCTTGGTCACGCGCACCTGGGGACGGTTGACTATCTGCTTTTAGGAAGTCTTCTGATTGGGTCTATCCCGGGGATATATCTAGGCAGTAATCTCGGTTCTTATTTACCCGAGAGAATCATGAGGCCTGCCCTGGCCAGTATGTTACTTATGATCGGGATCCGCTTTGCCATATAATCAATTCCCAAAGAATCAAACCAGATGGTTTTCCTGCTAGCAGGTACAGAAAAGAAAACACCTTTCGATATTTCTCTCGAAAGGTGTTTGGCTATCTAAATTATTTAAATGAATGAGCCTAAGCGGCGTGGTCCTTTCTATAGTTCTCAATAATATGCGCCATTTGATCCTTCAAATATAATTTTTCTTTTTTCATTCCTTCAAGCTCCATATCCTCAATAGGAGTATCACCAGTATTTGCACTATCTACATCTCGATTCAGATTGGTATGTTTATCGTACAATCTTTTGAAATCTACACTTCCTTTTAACAAAGCCTCAACAATCTCTTCATCAAATTCGAACATAAAGCCCCCTTTTTAATTTGTGTTGGTATATGCTTTCAGGCACGAGCGCACCTGAGTTTAGATTCGGTTAAGCCAAACCTTGTGGTTCTTGATATGAAATAGTTTTTGTGAATATGGGAAATATTCATTGTCTCCACTACAAATCTAGACAATATTGACGCAGCTTACAAGGACACATGGTATAAAAATTAAGTATATTATTATGCATTGCGGTCTGGATTTAGGTTTAGTACAGATTATTTTTATCTGAAGAGACAATGCCTTGCATTAATAGATCAATTAATACATATAGTTACAATGATAATATTTCAAATTACCTGCTGTTTATTAAAATAATTTATAGACATGTCAAAAAATATTTTATTTTTGTCTACCTTGATTCTGTTATTTCAAGCTTTTGCGTCATTGGCCTTTGCTGGAGGCGAGCCCGAGCCCTTTAATTTAAGTCAGGTTGCTGACGGAATCTATTTACACTCTGGGGTTCATGTAACGTTTACTGACCCCCAACACGATGATATTGCCAACATCGGTTTTATCGTCGGAAATGATTGTATTGCCGTCATTGACACTGGCGGATCAGTCACCATTGGACAAAAACTACTACTATCTATTCGAGAAATAAGTAATCTTCCAATCTGTTACGTCATTAATACACATGTTCATTTTGATCATATTCTTGGCAATCTTGCCTTCAAGAATGAAGACGCCCAATTTGTTGGCCACATAAAACTTATTGATGCAATTGAACAAAGTCGCGATTTTTTTCTGGAGCAATCCAAAAATGATTTAGGCCCTGCACCGAACAGAAACTCAATAGTAGGCCCTAATCTTGGTGTTGATAAAACAATGGAACTGGATCTGGGTAATAGATTACTACGACTGACTGCATACCAGACAGCACACAGTAACACCGATCTCACTGTGCTGGATCTTAAAACAAATACGTTGTGGACGGGGGATCTAATCTTCAAAGAGCGCATCCCTGCATTGAGTGGAAAGCTCAAAGGCTGGCTAGCAGTTCTGGATACCTTACAAAATGAGGCTATAGATCTTGCCATCCCTGGGCATGGCACAACCAGTAATAATTGGCCACAAACATATGCTGCTGAAGAGGCCTATTTAACAATGCTGCTAAATGACATTCGACAAGCAATTAGCAAGGGGCAGTTTCTGGAGGATGCAGTAAATTTCGTAGGAAAAGATGAAAAGCAAGAATGGTTACTACATGAACAACATCACGCTAGAAATGTTACAAAAGCATTCACTGAACTTGAGTGGGAATAAACTCGGGCAAAACAGTTAAACTTTCCAAAAGCTAATCTTCTATTTTCTTCTTAATGTGAGGTATAGATGATGGATCTCCCGCATTCATATAACGCTTCTCGCCATCTACAGCTGTGACATTTTCATAAACACCATCGTCTCTTTTAACAAGCTTTGTAAACCCATGACTTTTTAATTCTGCATTACCCGTTGGAAAGGCGATAGCTGGTGCCGTAATTACTTTTCTTACAGGTGCTAAAGGATCTGTTTCACCAAGAGGATGTTGTGAGACATAGCAAAGCTCTCCCCAGTTTGAAATACTGTCTTTAATTGAATGCGTAACCTCAACTGTTTCACCGTTTAGCTCACAATAATAATCATAACTTGGCACTAGTTCTTTTCCTTAAAGTACAAAAAAATAATATCAATAAGCAATTATAGCTATTTTATGTACAGGATGTACTGTGTGCTCACAATTGCTCCTGTATTTTGCGCGACCTACTTTATTCCGCCCACCCATGGGCTCCACCCCTTCTGGGCCGTCGTCGCTCAGCTCCAACGTTCAAATTCTCTCCCGGAGAATTTGTCACATTCCAAGTTCAAGTACGACTGCATGGAAGCAGGAGGTAGAACGAACCAGGAGACAGAGTCGAGGTCTCAATACTAAACCCTAAACAAAAAAATCCCCGACTAATGAGTCGGGGATTGTTTTGTTTAAGAGCCTGGCACAAATTTGACAGGATCAAATTTGGACGTGCCTTAGCACGCTCGAAGAGTGGGATACATGGAGGTATCCCATCAATTTTGACCATGGATGGTCTTATATCGCGAAGCACAGGGAAGTGCGAGAGCGAAGACCTACCATAGATAATCCACTGACAGGCGATTATGAAAAAGCCCCTGATGTAAAAAACATCAGGGGCTTTAAATTAAGAGCCTGGCAGTGACCTACTTTCACATGGGGAGGCCCCACACTATCATCGGCGCTAAACGGTTTCACTTCCGAGTTCGGGATGGGATCGGGTGGTTCACATTCGCTATGGCCGCCAGGCAATTCGGTTTGGTGGGTAGTTCTATCTGGAACTACCCACCGAATTCAGAAAGCTGATTATGCACTATTTTTGTTCAAACTGCTTGCGTGTTATATGGTCAAGTCTCACGGGCAATTAGTATTGGTTAGCTTCACACATTACTGTGCTTCCACACCCAACCTATCAACGTTGTAGTCTACAACGGCCCTTCAGGGGAATTAAATTCCCAGGGAGATCTCATCTTGGGAGGGGCTTCCCGCTTAGATGCTTTCAGCGGTTATCCTGTCCGAACGTAGCTACCCGGCAATGCCATTGGCATGACAACCGGAACACCAGGGGTTCGTCCACTCCGGTCCTCTCGTACTAGGAGCAGCTTCCCTCAAATCTCCAACGCCCACGACAGATAGGGACCGAACTGTCTCACGACGTTCTAAACCCAGCTCGCGTACCTCTTTAAATGGCGAACAGCCATACCCTTGGGACCTGCTTCAGCCCCAGGATGAGATGAGCCGACATCGAGGTGCCAAACACCACCGTCGAT
>JAKZTI010000177.1:0-3252 GCA_047517145.1 Gammaproteobacteria bacterium | reverse complement strand
TGTTTATCATTAAGAAACCGTATGCGAGTAAAGCAATTCACAATAAATCGTAGACGATCATTCCCTGTCAGGTTTTCATCCCATAAAGCAGGTGTATTCCCGTACATGACCTTAATGAAGGTAAGATATTCACCACTGCTTAAAAACTGAGAAACTTCCGAAGCCAATTCCAGTGCTTGAAGAATTTCCCACTGCGGAGGTAATCCTGCATGGACCATATAAAAGTTTAAATCCTTATCATGATGCATGAGTGCTTGTTGACGAAACCAGGTAATTAATTCTTGTTTGTCTGGCGACCTTAGAATAGGTGCCAAAGTATCGCTCTTTTGTGGCAATATTATTCCCTCAGCAAGAGCCACCAGATGAAGATCATGATTTCCAAGGACCGTGATAGCCGAATCACCTAGTTTCATAATAAAATTTAATACTTCGAGAGAGGCTGGCCCTCTATTGACGATATCTCCCACAAACCACAGACGATCGTTGGTTTCGTCAAAATTTATTTTATCCAGTAATTGAAGGAGCTCCTTGAAACAACCTTGAACATCGCCAATCGCATAAGTCGACACGTATAGAGCTGCCCTTAATGCAAGGTGTGAGGTATAGAAAGTCTGAAAGCAGGAATTTCTGTATCGAACTCTATGCCATCATCAGCAATTAAATAATAACTTCCCTGCATATAACCAAAGGGCGTTTCTATCATTGCAGCGCTGGTATAGGTAAATGTTTCTCCTGGTTGCAGATGCGGCTGTTTACCAACAACACCATCTCCCTGTACTTCCTGAATCTTGTCATTGGCATCTGTAATCAACCAGCGGCGCCTGAGTAATTGGGCAGAAGCGGATCCATTATTTTTGATGGTGATGGTATAGGCAAACACATAACGTGCATTGTCCGGATCGGATTGATTCCTGACGTAGTCAGTTTTTACGGTGACGCCTATATTATGTTGAATTTGCATGAGTTCAATTTACCTCAATTGAACTATATATCCAAATTACATTTCCAGGTAGTTTGGGTATATCCGCAAGTCTGCAAATTTATTTTCTATACAAGATTATTTCTGTCCAGGCGTCTGTAACTGATTGCTTCACTCAAATGTGTTGAGTCTATAGATGTCGCGCCTGCTAAATCAGCAATGGTTCGGGCAACTTTCAGGATGCGATGGATTGCACGAGCAGATAAACCCAAACGACTTACCGCAGTATCAAGTAGTTGTGATCCAGCATCATCGATCTTGCAATGTTTATTCACTTCTTTATTTGTGAGTTTGTGGTTGGCTTTCCCCGACCGGTTTAATTGTAATTGGTAAGCTTTGGTAACACGTCGTTGCACGGTACGACTGTCTTCAATATTTGTGTTTTGACTTTGATGAAAAACTTCTTTTGCTACCTTTGCTAGTTCAATGTGGATATCGATTCTATCAAGCAGTGGTCCAGATATTTTTTGTCGGTAACGACGGACCTGATCTTCCGTACAATGGCAACGACCACATGTATCACCCAGATAGCCACAGGGGCAGGGATTCATCGCCGCAATGAGTTGGAATTGTGCGGGAAACTCAGCCTGATTTGCCGCACGCGAAATCACAATGCGCCCAGACTCTAGAGGTTCTCTTAATACTTCAAGCACACGGCGATCAAATTCCGGTAATTCATCAAGAAACAACACCCCGTGATGTGCCAAAGAAATTTCACCGGGGCGTGGATGACTGCCACCGCCGACCAGGGCAACACCGGATGCGGTGTGATGCGGATGCCTTATAGGGCGTTGTTTCCATGTTTTTGGATCGAAACCTTGACTGCTGATCGATGTTACTGCTGCAGATTCCAGTGCCTGTGATTCTGTCATTGGCGGTAATATGCCGGGTAATCGTTCTGCCAACATGGTTTTACCCGCACCAGGTGGGCCAATCATAATCAGATTATGACCGCCCGCCGCCGCAACCTCTATTGCGCGTTTGGCATGATTCTGGGCACGGACATCTGAGAAATCAAAGTCACTATGAATGTCCTCAACTATGGGCTTGCCTGTATGCAAGGGGATTTGTTCATTACCATGTATATGTGAACAAACCTCCATCAAATGCACCGCTGGATGGATTTCAACCCCAGAGACAAGTGCTGCCTCATCTGCATTCAGACTAGTCAGTATTAATTTACGTTTGTGTTGAAAACAAGCATGGGCAAAAGGCAGCATACCTTTAACGGCACGAAGTTCACCGGTCAAGGCCAGTTCTCCGGCAAATTCGTATTGATCTAATGGTTCTTTGGGTATTTGTCCGGATGCGGCAAGAATTCCCAGGGCAATGGCCAGATCGAAGCGCGCGCCATCTTTGGGTAAGTCAGCAGGCGCAAGATTGATAGTGATTCGGCCCAGCGGAAATTCGAAATGATTATTTATTATGGCACTACGAACTCTGTCCTTGCTTTCTTTAACCGCCGCTTCTGGCAATCCCACAATAGAAAGGCTGGGGAGTCCTCGTGTGATATGAACTTCTATAGTGACCAGTGGTGCCTGAATGCCAACTTGTGCACGGCTATAGGTGGTTGCAATACTCATCATCCATTGATGTCAATAATCTGCCGATTCGCAGATCAGAAATCCCTCTCTTTTATAGTTGCTTCAGATAAATGTTCTTAAAATACAACAGTTGGATTAATCATATGGTGAAGGGTCACTATGTCAATCAATAATTATATTCGATGTATGGAGAAACCTAAGGATTCCTTGTCTGTTCCAGGTCACTAATTTTTTTCTCTAACTCTTCAACCAGCGCACGCGTGCGAGAGAGTAGTTCTGCCTGGATATCAAATTCTTCTCGCGAGACGAGTTCCATTTTTGAAAAAGCGGCTTGTAATGCAGATTTAAGATTTTTTTCTACGTCTTCCTGGAAGCGTGTCATGTCATCAGGAACCAGTTTGACTGCCTGTTGAATAGCCTGTTGAATAGATGTTTCTATGTCTTTTTTGTTTGGTAATTCCATAATTCAACCAGTTGTAATTTCGCAACAATCAATCAATCTCTTCATGTCTGATTGATATTAACATAATTAAATAGCACGAATTTTGTTCTATCACAGTGCAGATCAGCATCTTATGCCCTTTAAAGGTGCGTAAAAAAAACTAAAATTTAAAAAATTATTTTAGAAAATACATTGCTATTCATATATAACGCCATCTTTATAAAAGAAATTTACTGTTTGTATTATTTTGTTAACAATGTGGCATAAAAGATGCAATGCTAACCGCA
>JAKZTI010000176.1:0-5748 GCA_047517145.1 Gammaproteobacteria bacterium | reverse complement strand
ACCCAATGTGCAACTCCCTACATCTCCCGTGAATATTTTAGCTGGAGGCCAATTCCAAAAAAGAAACCCGCAGCTGGAGGCCATAATCACAAAACAAACCATGGCCAACCCATATTGCCCTTCCAGCCAGAACAGAATACCTGCCAATAACCCTACACACATTGCCTGTATCGCTGCTATTGCATCGGTTCCATCCATAAAATTATACAAATTTGTCATCCATACTATCCAGACTACAGCCAGAACATTGCCTATCATCCCGAGCGGTAAAAGATACGATCCCAACTGAAGGTGAGTAAAGCCACCAAGACTATACACTGAGAACACTGCCGCAATCGCATAAGCCATTGCCCGCCAGAACGCAGGAATATGTCGATGATCATCAACCCAACCAACACTAGCCACAAAGAAACAACCTGCCCCCAGAGCAAGAGTAATATTTCCTTCTAACTGTGCTGTAAAGAAAAGCACACAAATACAAAGTAAAACCGTAACTACAATCGAGAGGCCGCCCCCCCTGGGAGTGGATATCAAGTGGGAACTACGTTCATTGGGCACATCAATTAATGAATGTTTTAGCGCGTACTTCTGAAAAAAGCCTGTTACTGTAATCGAAAAAACAAAACATACGACCAGACCCATCAAAACTATCGATATATCCATTTATTAACTTACCTTTGTAGATACCAATCTACTGTTGCCTGAAGACCCTCATCAAAACTGTATTGAGGCTCCCATTTTAATTCTTTTCGTAACGAGCTGGCATCAGCCATTAGTGAATCCGTAAGGCGGGAAATTACAGGTCCTTTACCTGTCAAAGAACCTAATGTTTTCAACAGCTTAACTGGTAAGTGAAACAATAATGGCCTGTTTCCAAGTAGTGATGCGACTTTTCTAATAAGCTCAGGTACGGAAATATCAATATCACTAAGCAAAAATATCTTATTAGCTTTTTCAGGATAACTCACACTCAAAGTAATCGCATGAATCAAATTTCCCACATAAAGTAAACTTCTCTTGTTCTTAATAGAGGCAAAAGGCAAGGGATAATTCTTGTTTACTGCATCAAGGAGGGAGAGAAAATTGGCCCTAACACCGGGTCCATAAACAAGCGTAGGCCTTAATATGACAAAATCCATTTCAGATTTACAACAGATCTTACGAATTACATCTTCTGCCTCCAGTTTACTTTTCGCATATGCCCCCTGTGGATGAGGATCGTCATCTACGTTGAAGGCGAGAGTTTTACCTTTTGTATCAGAAATATTTCTTTCACCATTAACTTTTATTGAACTAAGAAAAATAAACCGCTTGATACCATTGGCAGATGCAGCACGAACTAATCGCTCAGTGCCTTTGGTGTTAATTTTATTATAGTCACTTGATTTATCTCCTGATTTGTCTACGGAATGTACTTTTGCTGCCAGATGAATAACCACATCAACATTGGCAAGGAGTCTCTCATAATCAGTATCATCATTTCCTAGATCAAAAATGCAATGTTCTACATTGTCACATCCATCATCATGCGAGTCTGCAGTTAAAACCCGGCTGGTAGAGCGAATGAGATAGCCTTTCTTAAGCAACGCTTGCACAAGTGGCGCACCAATAAACCCTTTCCCACCTGTAATCAGTATCCTTTCCATCAGATAATCACTGCTATGTTAGATAATTATAAAAACAAACATCAATTTAATATTCTTTGATAAAGAGAAATTGTTTCCTCGGCGATTTTCTCAATACCAAACTCTCGCTCAACCAGAGCTCTACCCTTTGCCCCCATCTCTCTTCTCAATGTCTTATCGTTAAGCAGTTTTTCAATCGCATTAGCTAGGGCTTCAGTATTTCTGGGAGGAACCAAAAGTCCATTTTCACCATTAATTACTACTTCCCGACACCCGGGTACATCTGTAGTAACAATAGGTAGGCCAGCTGATGCTGCTTCTAACAAAAATTTTGGCATGCCTTCTCGGTATGATGGTAAACAGGCAATTGTAGAATATTGCAAAATCTCAGGAACATCATCTCGTCGACCCCACCATTCTATATTTTTCTCTTCTTGCCATAATTCAAGTTGTTGAACAGATATCGCAGCCGGATTTTCACAATCACTATCACCGATCAAAATAAAACGTGCTGAAATACTTTTTGTTAATAATAATTTTGCAGCCTGTACAAATTCCCCAACACCCTTATCCCAAAGCATACGTGCCACTAATATAACTTGGGGTATATCCTTACTGTCTTTACCAGGCACGTAGATATCCAGATCAACACCAGATCCACGGATGATAACGGTTTGCTCATGTTTTACTAAATTCCGGTCTTCCAGTGTCTTCAGGTCATCTCGATTCTGAAATATGATCATCGTTTTCCTGGCGGAAAAAATATATCCAAGAAATGGTGAGATTAGAAAACGAAAAAGCCTTGCAAGGAAATCTTCCGATGAAAAAACATAACCCAGACCGGTCATTGCATTAACAACGTTTGGTATTCCCGCAAATCGTGCTGCTATTGAGCCATACAACACCGGCTTAAGTGAAACATGGTGAATAATATCTGGCTGTTCAGTTTTATAGATCCTGATTAAAGATCGTATAGTCATAAGATCAGACAATGGATTCCTACCTGATCGTTGAAATTTAATGGGAATCAACATGAGACCAGCCTGCCTTATCTCATCACCATGGCTAGTTTCCTGAGTAACCACAGCAACATTGTATCCTGCCTTCTGTGCTGCAACTGCAAGCTGCAGTCGATGTGAACAAAAATACCAGTCTTCAGTTACAACAAAGAGCAGATGGCCTAAAACACCACCATTCTTTTTTATATTGGTTTTAGTCATCTCGTAAAGATTTTTTTACACCAACCGCACACCAGTAAGGAGCCTTATCTGAAAAATAGATATCCATAAATCCAGCATTCTCCAACATGTCACCAATTTGCTCTTGTGTGTAACGCTGTTCTAAACGTGTACCAAAACGATCAAGTGCATCTGTCCTCATCACATAGAATGATTTATCACGATAATAGGATAATGGCCATGACCTAGACAGCAGATGTATTTTCTCCAACAATAATCCAAAACGGGCTAATGGCCAATAGATGGTCATTGCAAAAGTCTGTGAGACGATATAGCGTAATCGCATAGGCATACGAGACACCAAACTACGTAAATTATCACTTACTTTCCAAAGTGCGCGATACCACAGCGGACGATTATCAAACGCATAATACAGATAAAGAAGAAATGGTTTTCCTGGTTTCAATACATCAGAAATCGATTTGATCGCTCTCTGGGTATCGGGAAGGTGGTGTAAAACGCCTAGTGAGTAGGCAAAATCCAGAGATTCATCATCAATCGGCATGTCATTGACGCTGGCATGATGGTAGCTGATATTGTCTCTATCTTTCAATTTGTTTCTAGCTACCTGAAGTGCCTCCTCACTCGCATCGAGCAGATGAAGGTGCCCGACTCTTGAAGCAACAACTTCTGCCCACCGGCCACTTCCACATCCAACATCAATACCACAGGCATTGTCCCCGAGCATGTCCCACGGAAATATATCGAAGTAATCCTGAAATATTTGTTGTTGTTGATCGTCTGTCAATTCTGACTGATCAAAACGCGTCCATTCATCTCCGAATCCAGTAACGGTCACTTCATCTACATTTTCGAATTTCTGGTTTTGCTTCAAGCTACTATCATCATTGTTAATTTTCTTGGGAACCTAATTACTACAAGACATCGTGTGTGTTTCCTGTCTTATCACTCACATTAGCAAGAGCAAGACCCATTCCCAGAAACAACCAGAAATATCTCTGATACAGTGCTTCGGTTCCAATTGATATTCCAATCATCGCTATCAATATCAATATAGATGCTTGAATGATTGGCTGTGTCGGTTGCCTATTATTGGCCTTCCATAGAGCGATAAAAGCTGACACTATAAAACCTGTAAATAAAAATAATCCTATCAAACCCATTTCTGTCAATATCCACAAAACGCTTGTATGTATAACTGCAGGATCTTGGACAACTGAAGAAAGTTCATCTTCATCATTAATTTGTCGCCAGTAAAATGTTCCTAGACCGATACCCATAACAGGGCTTTTCTGCCACTGTGTTATAGCACTCTTCGTTAGCACTATCCTATGTGCTATTCCTCCCTTTGATGCATTCCGCATCATAACAATTCGTTTCATTTTGTAATGTTTCATATTGTGACCATTACTCCCAGTTCCAGTCACAGTATTTCTCATTTCCATAGTCTCAAGTGTCATTATTGAAACCAATCCAAATAGACATATCAAAACCAATGCAAAAATAACATTTAAAAAGGCTTTCAGGCCTGGTAGCCTCCACCAAATGAGCAAAGGCAACGCAAAGGCCAAGCCAAGTGCGGCACTGCGTGATGCTGAGAAAAATATAGCTAAAAGAGTAAGAGCAGCTCCCAAAGCATGTAACCATGATGGGAATAATTTCTTCATCTTCATGTAAGGTAGTTGAAACAACAACATGACTACCATGGCACAACCAAACGCGTTAGCGTTTGAATAGAATCCTTCCGCTCGTACTAACTGCCATGAGTCGAGAATCCCATATTGCCACAACATATGTTCGACAATAGTATATTCGCAGATGAACCATCCACTTAGAAACCACCCTTTAAGGAAGTAATGATGAATTTCTTCTTTCTGTAACACAAACCATGCACCACAGGAAAAATAACCAAGTAGAACATACCAGCCCAAGGTCTTATTAATAAGTGCCCATGATAGCCACTCATCTATGTATTGATATCCGATATAGAGAGAAACAAAGAACCATAAGCTAATAGCAATAAACCAGGGGTATACTGACGGTCTACCCAAACGTTGCAAGTGTTTATGTTTTATAATCTCGTATATCACTGGGATAATCATAAATGGCAATATTAGATCTGTAGCACCAACCCTCAAACGTGAACCAGCAGGATAAATGTCCACAAGAAAATGTAAGCTTATAGCCACTGCTAACCAGATAAATAGCGTCACGTTTTGCTTGAAACCTGAAATATCCCTATTCACAGATTAAATTCTACCGGCAACGTACCTCTATTCTGACAAAAAACATATTCATATATTGCTGCGTAGGATGTTGAGCATTTATTAATAGTAAATTTTCTCAAAACTCTCTGTTTTGCAGCCTTGCTAACTGAAACTCTTAATGACTTGTCACTAACTAATTTCAGAATGGCCTCACAAAGAGCATTCGGTGAATGTGATGGTACAACTAAACCGCTAATATCTTCTTCTATCGCTTCTGTATTGCCACCAACATCTGTCACTACCATAGGTAACCCACCGACCATACCTTCTAATAAACTGTTACTAAACCCTTCTTCATGTGAAGGTAGAATGCCTATATCTGCAGCTGCATTATAAATGGACACATCCAATGTTTGTCCGATCCAAATGATATGATCATGTACTCCCAGCCTTATTGAACGTTCATATAATTCATCACCATAACCATCATCACGCCCAACACAGATCAAACGCCAATCATGAGGTAATACATCTGTTATAAGTCCAAATGCAGTCAGTAAATCATCATGTCCCTTATATGTAATAAGGTTAGCAACAATAACAAAAATAAGTGCATTATCTGCGATTTCAAGCTTTCTCCGTGCTTCATGTCTTGTATATATTGTAGCTACACTCTCATTTTCAATTCCATTATAAATAAGCCCAATCTTTTTTTGA
>JAKZTI010000175.1:0-2532 GCA_047517145.1 Gammaproteobacteria bacterium | reverse complement strand
CTAATATATATATAAAAATATTTTAACCATATCGAATTCTGGAAACGAGCCTTGGATATAAAAAATCTTACCTGTTTGGAACCTCTGGCAATGCTCAATCAAAATGAACTTGTGCAGCTCATGTCACTGGGACACGAGGTGTCTGTATTACCCGGTGAAATATTTATTGAAGAAGGTTCAAAAGCAGAAAGCTTCTTTATCCTGGTCAGTGGGCGTGTAGAGGTAAAGAAGAAGGGTAACCATATAGCCGAACTCGGGGCAGGTGTATTCCTGGGCGAGATGGGACTGTTTAATAAAAATGTGCGTGTTAGTGAATTAATCGCATTGGAACCGGTTACTTTGCTTGAAATCCCGACTGACGAATTCTGGTTACGTGTATTAAATCAGGACCCCCTTGCAGTAAAGGTGATGGAATCGCTGGGGCAAATTATGACGGAACGGTTACAGCAGCAAGATGCTGATTTGTTCAGGCGCATAGAAGAAAATGATCCTGACCTGGCAGAGCTGGCATCAACGCTGGAACCGGTAAAACGCCAATTAATGGCAGACTGGGCATTGAAATACCATGCTATCGGTCGGCCGGGCAAACTCGCCATCACCGCCACTAAACCCAGCGGCAGCGCAGCAGACTTGTCAGTAGCCTATTCTCCGGGGGTTTCCGAACCTTGTCTGGCCATCGAGAAGGATGCCGAGTGCGCCTACGATTACACCACCAAAGGTCAATTGGTCGGCATTATCACTAATGGTACAGCTGTTCTCGGCCTAGGCAATATTGGCGCATTAGCGGCAAAACCGGTCATGGAAGGAAAGGCGGTTCTGTTCAAGCAGTTTGCTGATATTGATGCCTTCGATATAGAAGTGGATGAAACTGATCCTGATCGCTTCATCGATGTTGTCTGCGCGGTCGCGCCCACATTCGGTGGTATCAATCTGGAAGATATCCGTGCACCGGAATGTTTTTATATCGAGCGGAAGTGTAATGAGCGTTCGGATATTCCCATCTTTCATGATGATCAACATGGAACGGCCATTATCGCCGGTGCTGCACTTCTGAATGCTTTGGAACTTGTCGATAAACGAATTAATGAAATACGTGTGGTTTTCTCCGGGGCAGGTGCGGCCGGATTTTCCTGTGCCAAATATTTTATAAGTCTGGGTGTGTTGCCAGAGAATCTCATTTTGACCGATGTCAAAGGCGTGGTGTACAAGGGTAGAGGGGATAATAATTATCTTGACGAATTGGCCGTTGATACTGAACTGCGTACACTGGCTGAAGCAATTGAAGGAGCTGATGTCTTTATGGGCGCCTCTGTCCCAGGTATATTAAAACCGGAAATGTTGAAAAGTATGAAAGCAGATCCCATTGTCTTTGCGATGGCCAACCCTGTTCCGGAGATTGATTATCCAGTGGCCATGCAAACACGGGCAGATCTGATCATGGGCACAGGACGTAGTGATTATCCAAATCAGATCAATAATGTCAGTGCATTTCCCTACATCTTTCGGGGTGCGTTGGATATCCATGCAACATGCATCAATGAAGAAATGAAACATGCAGCAACGAAAGCGTTAGCTGCACTTGCACATGAACCGATATCCGAAGAGTGCGGATTTGAAGATAAAAAACTGTCATTTGGCCGTAAATACATCATACCCAAGCCATTTGACCGACGCTTGTTGCTCAATGTGTCTTCAGCAGTGGCATGCTCAGCCATGGAGTCAGGTGTCGCTCGCAAAAAATTGGATATGGATGAATATAAGCAACAACTTGAACTTATTCTAAAGCTTAAAGGGTAGTGAAAGAAAATTTTGCCTTTTTCATAAAATAAGGATCATCGATACTCATGACACGTGCCTACACAGTTTCGGTGGGGGGGGGATCGGAGCAAAGGCGGTCAGAATGTTGTCCGGAGCCGGAGGCTGAATGCTGAGGCATGGTCAAATTCACTATGTAAGGCCGGTATGACGATGGAAGTTGAAATATACAAACAGAAAGGCCGCTAAAAAGCGGCCTCTTAAGTTTTTACAATAAAGTAAAAATTAAATATTCAGCAATGGTGCAATCACCAGACTAACAATCGCCATCACATTGATCAAAATATTCATGGCAGGGCCTGAAGTATCTTTCAAAGGGTCACCGACGGTATCACCAACAACTGCAGCGGTGTGAACATCGGAACCCTTACCACCCAGGTTGCCTTTTTCAACATACTTCTTGGCATTGTCCCAGGCGCCACCAGCATTGGCCATGAATAGTGCCATCATGACACAGCAGATCAGCGCACCACCTAACATCCCACCAAGTGCTTGCGCACCTAAACCAAAGCCAACGACAACAGGGGCCAATACGGCAAGGGATCCAGGCATGATCATTTTCCTGAGTGCAGCACGGGTCGCGATATCAACACAACGTGCGGTATCAGGTTTAGCAGTACCTTCTAATAGACCAGGGATCTCTTTAAACTGACGTCGGATCTCCTTGATCATATCGAAGGCCGCATCACCTACTGCCTTCATGGTCATTGAGCTGAC
>JAKZTI010000174.1:0-10595 GCA_047517145.1 Gammaproteobacteria bacterium | reverse complement strand
GCTCAAAATAGGAACTTCGGGCGTGAATCCATTAGACTTGTATGACCATGCGGACAGACATTTTCATTGTCGTTTTTATATTGGGTTTCATGCTCAACGGCCAGCTTACCGCGGAAAGTATCAAAGCGCTGAGTCGGGAGCAGCAAATTGCCGAAAAATTAACTCTGACTGCAGATGCCGATGAAATTATTAGTTTAAAGGCATCGGGCGAACGTTTTATTGGACTCTACAAAAGGGCTAGAAGCAGCGAAGCCCGTGGAGTTGTGATTCTGGTGCATGGTATGGGTGCGCATCCAGACTGGCCAGATGTGATTTCACCATTACGAACGCGATTAACAGAATTCGGCTGGTCGACGCTGTCCATTCAGATGCCGATCCTGTCTCCGGAAGAACCCGTTGCCGAATATGGCAAGACACTAAGACTTGCAAATAGCCGAATACAAGCAGCGGTTGATTATCTCCATGACTGGGGGATTGAACCGATTATTCTGCTTGGTTACAGTTTTGGGGCAACACAGGCTGCAAATTTTCTGGCGAGTAAAAAACCTGAGGATATTAAGGCATTTGTATCTGTGAGTATGTTGGCACAAAAATTTATAAAACCGGAATTGGACGTGTTCAAATTTATTGCTGGGATAACTATTCCTATATTCGATATCTATGCAGAGGAAGATCTGGATGATGTCAGACGTGGGATTGACGATCGTCGCCTGGCAGCAAGTAAAAATGGAAATACCGGATTTCAACAAATTGAGGTGCAAAAAGCAGGGCATCATTATCTGGGGCTTGAAGATGTGTTGGTAGAGCAAATTCAGGTTTGGTTACAAAACCTTGTGTTAGTCATGGACGAAACTACCGATATTTCTGAAATTTCACCTGAAATCTTGCATGAAAGACAATAGACTAGCGATAACAATCGGGTAATTAGCTGCGACCGCAGAAGAGAGGTGCTCAGTGAATCAGGAAGTTGATACAGTTCATGTTCCGGATAAGGAAGAACGTACCTGGGGCATGTTTTGCCACCTGATCGTTTTTACAGGCTTCATTATACCGTTCGCAAGCATTATCGGTCCGCTGGTCATCTGGTTGATTAAAAGGGACGAAATGCCTTTTGTTGAGGATCAGGGTAAAGAATCCCTTAACTTTCAGATTACCATGATGCTTGCAATAATCGTCTCTGCACTATTGATGTTTGTGTTGATTGGTTTTGTGCTCATTTTTGTTGTTGTAATTTTTCAATTCATTGTTGTCATTATTGCCTCAATCAAGGCAAATGAAGGGGTGTACTATCGTTATCCCCTATGTATTAGGTTTATAAAATAAGTATTCGGTTTATTAAATAACATGATAATTAATACGGGTAATTGAAGGAGAAGAGTTATGGATGGGGGAACAATTTTTACGTTTATCTTTCTGGGACTGATATTTATTGGCTTTTTCAAAGCCGTCAATACAGTTGACCAGGGTTACGAATATACGGTCGAGCGTTTCGGAGAATATACAAGAACATTGCGTCCGGGTTTGCACTTCATCGTGCCTTACTTCGATGCTATCGGTGCCAGGATGAACATGATGGAATCCGTCATGGAGGTACCCTCCCAGGAAGTGATTACCAAAGATAATGCCATGGTCAAGGTGGATGGTGTGGTCTTTTTCCAGATACTGAATGCAGCCCAGGCGGCTTATGAGGTGAATGATCTGACCCGGGCCATACTGAATCTGACCATGACCAATATTCGTACGGTGATGGGTTCAATGGATCTGGATGAACTGTTATCAAAAAGAGATACCATCAATGCAAGACTGCTCGCTGTTGTTGATGATGCTACGGGTCCCTGGGGCGTGAAGATCACGCGCATTGAAATCAAGGACATTACACCACCACAGGATCTGGTCGATTCCATGGCCAGGCAAATGAAAGCGGAGCGAGACAAACGCGCAAACATTCTTGAGGCAGAAGGTTTCAAACAAGCCGAAATTCTCAAAGCAGATGGTGAAAAGCGGGCAGCCATCCTTGAGGCGGAAGGCCGTAAGGAATCAGCCTTCCGCGATGCTGAAGCCAGAGAAAGACTGGCAGAAGCAGAGGCCAAGGCAATCACTGATGTTTCCAATGCGATTGCTACCGGAAATATTCAGGCGATCAATTACTTTGTTGCAAACAAATATATTGAGGCACTGAAAGACATTGCGGCTGCACCGAACCAGAAAGTGATCTTGATGCCACTGGAAGCCAGTAATGTGATCGGCGCGCTTGCGGGTATTACCGAGCTTGCCAGGGAAACATTTGGTCAGGGGAAATCTTCTGGGGCTTCAGATAACGATGGATCGAACAATCCAACGACACATAGAGGGTGACTCAGATGGAATGGATTAATGACATAATATATTGGCACTGGCTAATACTGGCTGTTGTGATGATCATTCTGGAAATACTCATACCAGGTGCCTATTTTCTCTGGATGGGAGTTTCAGCGATTTTTGTTGGTGTCCTCATGTATGTTTTTCCCGAGATGGTTTTTCTGGTTCAAATATTAATTTTTGCGGTGTTATCAGTTATCTCCGTGGTGATGTATAAATCTTATCGGAAGAAAAATCCGATCGTTACAGATGAACCCGCCTTGAATCGTCGAGGTGAAAAATACATTGATCAAAATTTTACCCTGACAGAACCCATCGTCAATGGTGAAGGCAAGATAAAAGTCGATGATTCAACATGGAAAATTGTCGGTATGGATATGCCGGCGGGCATGATCGTTCGTGTTGTTTCTGCAGAGGGTACGACATTGAAAGTAGAGGCCATGACATCGATAATAAAGCCTGCTTGAAGTAGGACAATAATTTCACGCCAGGCACAATGAAAAAAATTGATACTTTGCTGAATAAGTACGGTGAAAGTCATCAAAACACGATAAACAAAAAAATACACCAGGTTTGTGTTCCTGCGATCATGTTCAGCTTGTTTGGAATACTCTGGTCACTGCCATTTCCCATTAACATCTCTCCATTGACTAACTGGGCAACAGTGCTGATAGTTTTATCAGTTATATATTATTTTTTCCTTTCCTGGCAGCTGGCAATAGGCATGATATTTTATTCGGTGTTTATGATTCTCATACTTCAGTGGATGGATAGTTTCACCGTACCATTATGGCAGATCGCTATTGCTATATTTATAGTTGCCTGGGTCGGTCAGTTTGTTGGCCACCATATCGAAGGCAAGCGACCCTCCTTTTTTAAGGATATTCAGTTCCTGTTAATCGGCCCTGTATGGTTGCTGGCCGATGTCTACAAAAGATTGCATCTGAGATATTAAAAACCAGCGACCTGAAATGAAGAACTCATAAAATAAATAAAGGCGGGATTTATTACATCTAGATGACTAATTTTGGTTTTGGATTTCTCTCCAGAGTTTCCTTCATTCTAATAATATTTCTGCCATCTGATTTCGCTTTATACAGTGCTTTATCACTGGTATAGATTAAATCCATATAGCTATCATCATGTTTTGGCACAATAGCTGCGACACCAATACTAATAGTTAAATGTTTACTCACTACTGAATCCGGATTATCAATTTTGAGTGCGACAACGGCCGAATGAACCTTTTCTGCAAAGATTATCGCGCCATCCATATCTGTGTCAGGTATTAGAATACAAAACTCTTCACCTCCAAAGCGAGCGACAAAGTCACCTGGTCTGTTAAGGTTATTGCTTAGCACCATAGCAATCCGCTTCAGACATTCATCGCCTTTAAGATGGCCAAATGTATCGTTATATTGTTTGAAGAAATCTATATCAATCATCAATAGTGCCAATGAAGTTCTGATACGCTTGGCACGCAACCATTCTTTTTCGAGTATCTCATCGAAATGTCTGCGATTTGCAATCTTGGCTAAATCATCAATTATATTTTGCTGTTGTAATCGGATATTGGTTTGTTGCAAAGACTCTAGTAACTCTTCATTTTTTAATTTCAAAAGAATCGAGCTTTTAATGACTTCATGATTCCATAAAAATAATTGTCTTATTATAGCTATAAATGCTATGGCACATATCCCGATATTTATGTAGGGGGATTTTGCTATTAATAATATTTGTAAAAGTACGGGGATACAGAGACTATAAAAATATGCATAAAATGAATATTTATCTGCTGCAAATGATACAAGCCCGGCAGGTACTAAAGTAGTGACAAGACAGAGAATATAGATTTGGGTTATTAAAGGTAGCTGCGTAAAAATGAATGCAAAACCCAGGCCATAGATAAGCCCAAGGGAAGCAGCAGTGAGTACAAAGCGTTTATGTATTGGTCGCCAATCGTCAATTTTATCTATAATTTTCTGTGTGTTACCGATATCAATAACACGATAGATATTTAATGTGAACAGGGCAAGTATCCACACAGTGATATATTGAAGTGGAACCGAGTCCAGCACAATCAAAACGATAATAATGGCAGAAATTATATGCAGGTAGGGACGATATTTCGTACTGGCATACAATAACCTGACCTGTTCGGCATAGACTGCTTTGTTAAGGTGGTTAGATTGTTCGGTTTCGGACATGACTGAATTTAGTCGCCTTGGCTGGCTACAACCTGCATCCATTCCGTGTTCGTCAGCACGATAATAGTGCCTGAATCCCCCACCCAGGCGCATTTGTACCTAGGTCAAAGACTAGCATGCTATTTAGATTAATCAACATTTATTAAAGATAGCTTAAATATTTAATATTTTATTTGAAAGTATTTTCTCAAGCCTTAATTTTTTACCTGAATTTGTTGCATCATATCCAGGATAGGTATTAACCACGGTTTTAAATTCTGTTGAATTGAGCAGTGTGCCTAATAATGATTTCGTAGGTGTTGCAATTTTCTTATCAATGGCAAGAACGTAAGCTTCTTTTATTACCGGGATAAAATGCAGACCGAATTGACTGGCAGCAGCCTTGATACCAAAGCCGGTATTTGCAGCGCCTGATGCGATCATTGCCGCGACCGCGACATGGGTGAATTCTTCATTGCCATAACCATTAATTTCCTTGCCATTGACTTTAGAAGAAGTTAGCAGTTGATCCAGGATCGTTCTTGTGCCTGAATTAAGTTGACGATTAATAAACCTGACAGAGCGTTTGTTTAAGTCGGTCAATATTTTTATTTTGGCGCTGTTTTTTGCATCAGTGATTATCCCTTGTTCACGAGTGGCGACAAGCATCATTTCATATTTTTCAGGATTGAGGTGCTGTCTATATAGCGGTGCGAGTGTGTCGCTGAAATTATTCAGTGAATCATTCAGGGGATAATGAAAACCTGCAACATCGTAATTTGATTGATTGAGCAAACGTAGACTTTCAAGGCTACCATGTACTTCGAATTCTGTTGTTACAGATGCACTGTCCTGTAATAACTCATGCAAATAAGATATTGCCATGCCATGACTGGCGGTGATCCTGATTTTATTTTGTCTGTTCGATTTTATTTCTTCCAGCAAAGACAGACTGATCTCTTCTCCGATAATTTTATACTCAGACTTGAATTTCTCCGCGAGGGTCAGGTGGGCGTTAAGTAGTTTTTCTCCCAGGGCAGTGAGGTTGGCACCGTGATTGCGTCCTCGTTGCAGCGTGACCAGTGGACTATCAAATTCGGCCTCCCATTTTTTAAGTAAGCCCCAGGCGTGTCTGTAAGACAATTGGGTTTCCTCACACGCACGTTTTAGAGATCCCTTATCCTTTATAGCCTCCAGCAAGCGGAGCAATGCTTCCTTAATGGCTTGTTGATCCTTGTCGCCGTAAAACCAGCTTAACCCAAACGAAATATGCATTTAATTGCCTATTTAAAATTTACCTGATAGCTATATGATACAACAATATTATTCATAAATATGTAATAATAAACATATTATATAAATGGAACAGAAGATGATAAAGCAAACACATATTCTCAATCTTCTGGTCGTCCTGGCTTTGTGTATCATCGCTTCTGTGCAAGCTGAGAATCAGGAATTAAAAAGTATCACAAGATCAGATAACAGCATCAAGATCGGTGGACGCATCCAACTGGATGCTGCCACCTATAGCGAAGATAATTCACGTCATAATGATGGCACGGAAATTCGTCGAGCTCGTTTATTTGCAAAAGTTAATCTGGGCAAAGCCTGGGAATATAAGTTTCAATATGACTTTACCAGCGACGGCATTGACGGAATTCAGGATGCCTATCTGGATTTTAAAGGCTTAGAAAATTATAAAATCCGGATGGGTCATTTTAAGGAAGCGTTCAGTTTACAGAACATGACCAGCTCAAAGTATGTGTTATTTACAGAAAGGGCACTGCCAATCGTATTTTCAAGAGGCCGTAACCTGGGATTACAGCTTAGTCACAATGACAAAAACTGGAGTGCTGCCGTCAGCGTATATGGCAGGGGAGTTAATGGCACAGGATTAGATAACAACGAAGGTTTCGGTGTATCGAGCCGAGTGACCTACGCACCCATCTATGAAAAAAATCGGGTATTACATTTAGGGGCAACTGCAGCATATCGTTCCACCGGCTCAATAGATGCTTTGCGCTTTCGAATACGCCCGGAATCACACCTGACAAATACACGTTTGGTGGATACAGGATTGTTCGATGCGGATTCTTATAACCGGTTTGTTGGTGAAGCAGCATTTATCTCTGGTCCGTTCCATGTACAGGGTGAGTATTATCATACATCTGTGGATCGCGAGATCAGTAACAATGCAGATCTGGATTTCAGTGGTTTTTATGTCGAAGGTGGCTGGTTCCTGACCGGTGAATCCATGAATTATAAATCATCAAAGGGTATCTACAGTCGTGTCACGCCTAGAGGCATCGTTGGCAAGGGCGGTATTGGTGCCTGGCAAGTAGCACTGCGTTATAGCAGTCTCGATCTGACTGATGAAGATATCACAGGTGGTGAGGAAGATAATTTTACCGTTGGATTGAATTGGTATGCGACATCAAACATTCGATTTGCCGCAAATTATGTCAATGTCCTGAATGTGAAAGGTGGAATCAATGATGGAGATGAGCCTGAATCATTCCAGATAAGATCGCAGGTTGAATTCTAGGAGATGATATCAAGACATTCGCTGCTGACTCACATGAAAATATTATTCTATTTTTTATCCTTTTTAATATGTTTTGCTCCGAGCTTTTTGAATGCCCAGGAAAGACTGCGGCTTGCTACGACAACCAGTACAGATAACTCAGGGCTGCTTGCAGAACTACATCCACCATTTGAAAAAAAATATGATGTGAAGGTCGATGTGATCGCGGTGGGCACAGGCAAGGCATTGCGTCTTGGTAAAAATGGCGATGTTGATGTAGTCATGGTACATGCCCCTGCTGCAGAGATCAGCTTTATTGATAAAGGCTATGGTATTGAAAGATTATCAGTGATGCATAACGATTTTGTAATTCTGGGTCCGCAAGATGATCCAGCAGGTCTTGGTGGTGCAAAAACATTAAATGAAGCACTGCAAAAATTAAATGACTCGGGGAGTTATTTTGTATCAAGAGGAGATGATTCAGGCACGCATAAAAAAGAAATGTCGCTTTGGCGTGCTGCCGGTAAAGACCCTGCCGGAAACTGGTACATGGCTGCAGGACAAGGTATGGGCGCTGTTATTCAGATAGCAAATGATAAGCAAGCCTACACCCTGTCAGACAGGGGGACTTATCTGGCACATAAAGACAAGATTGCATTAGTACCAGTGTTCGAAGGGGAGCCTGAATTATTTAATCCCTATCATGTGATTATTGTGAATCCGGAAAAACACCCTTACGTGAAAATCGGATTAGCTCAAAAATATATCAAGTTCATTCGTGGAGAGGCTGGTCAAAAGATCATCAGAGAGTTCAAGAAGGGCGGTGAGATATTATTTATACCGGACGTGATTCATGATTAACATTATTTTGCAGACCCAATTAATAGAATTATCCAGGTAATGTATAAGAAAATTTTATCGGGTTTACTCCTGAATTTTATCATTGTTTTGCCAGTGACAGCAAATGAAGATCGATTACGCCTCGCTATTACTACCACCACAGAAAATTCTGGTTTGATGTCTCGATTAAACCCGGTGTTCGAAAAACAATATGGGGTTAATCTGGATGTCGTCGTCGTCGGATCTGGTCAGGCTTTTCGCCTGGGAAGTAATGGCGATGTTGATGTGTTACTGGTTCATGCGCCGGAGTCAGAAAAAGAATTTATAGCGGCTGGGCATGGTGTTCACCGAACGCCGGTTATGCATAATCAATTTGTTTTACTGGGGCCGGTTGATGATCCCTTGCAGATAAAAAATGTAACTTCCATTACAGAGGCATTCACTCAAATCAGGGAGCATGAGGCATCGTTTGTTTCACGAGGTGATGAATCTGGCACCCATAAGAAAGAACAGGCGATATGGCAGTCTGCAGGTATCGACGAATATGGAAGAGCTTATCGCTCTTCGGGTCAGGGTATGGGTGCCACCTTATTACTTGCCAATGAGTTGGGTGCCTATGCATTAAGTGACCGGGGAACGTTTCTGGCCATGCAGGATAAGCTGGATCTGAATATTATCTATGAAGGCGATGCAATCCTGTATAACCCTTATCATGTCATCGCTATCAATCCGGAAAAACATGCAGAAACAAACATCATCCTTGCTGAGAAATATATCGAGTTTATATCAAGTAAAGTGACGCAAAGATTGATTGGTGAGTATCAGATCAGTGGACAAAAATTATTCCATCCGGCAAATGATGCAGTGACAAAGCGGCAGGCAGTTGCAAAAGGTGAAATAGAGCGTAGTTTTTTTCTTGATGCAATAGATAAATCATTCAGCCTTATTTTTAATTTTAATAAAGATCTATTTTTAGTGGTATGGACCTCTCTGAGCATTTCATTGATTGCAGTAATAATTGCATCGATTATCGCCGTCCCGTTAGGGATCCTCGTAGCATTGAGGTTATTTCCCGGACGCAAATTTTTGTTAAGCATATTAAATACACTCATGGCCTTGCCTACGGTGATCGTCGGTTTGTTATTATATGGCTTGTTAAATCGTCAGGGTCTGTTGGGAGAGTTTGGCTTGTTATACACTCCTGCGGCAATGGTTATCGGGCAATCGATTTTGATTATCCCAATCATATGGAATTTATCCATTGCGGCAGTGAAAGGCGCAGATCCCAGGCTGAGGATTACATGTCTTTCTCTTGGTGCCAGTCTGTTTCAAAAGGGAATGATTTATATAAACGAAGTCCGCTTCGCATTAATAGCGGCGATTGTTGCCGGTTTTGGAAGGGCGATTGGTGAGGTAGGTGTTGCCATGATGTTGGGTGGAAATATTGAGGGTTTCACCCGAACCATGACCACTGCGATTGCACTTGAGACCAGCAAAGGAGATTTTGAATTTGCCCTGGCACTTGGTTTTATGTTGCTGTTGGTTGCATTTGCCGTGAATATTGTTTTGCAGCAGTTTCAGGAATTAAAGTCATGAGTTGCCAATACAAATTGAATAACATTCAATTCAGTTATGCCGACAAGAAGGTGCTGGATATCGAGCAACAAGTTTTCGAGCAGGGAATAATAACAGCATTGGTCGGTGCTAATGGTGCAGGTAAAAGTACGTTATTGGGGTTACTGTCTTTTATATCTGATGCAGAGGTTGGTGAAATTGAGTTTTCTGGTGAAAAGGTGACAAAGAGCAATCAGGCGTCATTAAGAAAATCAATTGGTCTGATTCAGCAAAACCCTTATTTAATCAAAGGCAGTGTCATCAAAAATATTGAACTTGGTTTAAAGTTTCGCCACGTTAAACCTGAAGTAAGAGAGAGCATGGCGAAAGACATGCTTCGTATACTCAAGATTGAAAATCTTGCCGATCGTTCCGTGAAATCATTGTCTGGTGGAGAAGCACAAAAAATTGCCATAGGCAGGACACTCGTTCTTGACCCAAAAGTGATATTGCTCGACGAACCATTTACCTATCTGGATCGTGAATTTGTTGATGAGTTTGAACTATTGATGAAGAAGTTAAAAAATGAGCAAAATAAGACAATCATATTCACCACGCATAATCAATTACAGGCACAGGACTTATCAGATCAGGTATTCAGTATTGTGGATGGTCATTTAACTGAGGTGTGATTAAATTGTTTGTTTGATACTCTGTGATAAGCTGTTTTCAACTAACAGTCAGGATTATTCAGGAATGGACATCAAACTATTCAAGTCTCTTTTGCTAGATAAGAAAGCAATATTAATAAAAGAGGAAGCAGCAGGTAAAGAGGCAGCGCAGGTTGTCGAGCTGGATCAGACTAGCGTTGTCAGGTTATCTCGTATGGATGCGATGCAAATACAGGCGATGGTTGTTGCCGCAAACCAGCGCAGACAGCTTGAACTACAAAAAATTGGAGTAGCTTTAAAAAGGATTGATTCTGAAGATTATGGTTATTGTCTTGAGTGTGATAAAGAAATTGCAGAACCAAGATTAAAACTGGATCCGGCTACATCACTTTGTATAAAATGTGCCAGTAAAAGAGAAACAATTTAAATTGTTATCTAGACTAGATTTATGCAGATTGTAGT
>JAKZTI010000173.1:0-4937 GCA_047517145.1 Gammaproteobacteria bacterium | reverse complement strand
GTTTAATTCTTGCATGAGAAAATCCAGTCTTCGGCCGACAGGCTCATTTTTTTGTAGCACTTGTCGTACTTCTCCCAGGTGTGCATCCAGCCTATCCAGTTCTTCCGCGACATCTGATTTTTGTACTAACAATAATATTTCCTGTTCCAGTCTGTCCTTATCCAATTCGATATCCAGTTCCTGCGCCTTCTGAAATAGTCTACCTCGCAGCATTTGTTGTATTTCCGGTAATTTTTCTTTGAAGGCTTTAAGCAGGGCAGCAATGTTGTTACAGCGCTCAAGTATCATGGCTTGTAGTTTTGTCCCTTCACCTAATCGCGTTTCAACAACACTTTCCAGTGTCTCATCCAGCTGTTTCAGTAAAGGCTTAGAGATTGACTCAACATCAATCATGTCTCGATTAATTACGCCAGGCCAGCGTAGAACATCCATTGCATTTAGTGCTGCCGGATTAGTCATTGATGATTGTATGGACTCTGCAGATTTCACCAGAGTATTTATAAGCTCTGTATTGATAGACAAACTCTCACGAGATATCTCATCCGAATCAAAACGTAATGAACAATCCACTTTGCCACGCTTGAGTTTGTTTGATATGTGTTCGCGGATTTTGGCTTCCAGCATTCTCAACTCTTCTGGTAGACGAATATTCACTTCGAGATAGCGGTGATTGACACTCCTGATTTCCCAGATGATATGCCCTGTTTCGTTTGTTTCTTCAGTGCGGCCATAGGCCGTCATGCTTGCTGTCATATAAGATCTCTGATCACGTCTATTGAGGCCGGTAAGTTTATACCAAACTTCTTGGGATATTAAGGTAAATTACAGATGCTTTAATCATGTATAATTCGTGCATTTTTTGATACGGAGAGAATAAATGCGTCCAAGCGGAAGAGCCCCTGATCAACTACGGGAAATCAAATTGACTCGGGATTACACCTGTCATGCTGAAGGTTCAGTGTTGGTCGAGTTTGGAAAAACCAGGGTTATTTGTACGGTGAGTATTGAAGACAGAGTGCCTGGTTTTCTCAAGGGCAAGGGACAAGGCTGGTTAACAGCAGAGTATGGCATGTTGCCGCGCTCGACTAATTCAAGGATGCGCAGGGAGGCAACACAAAGTAGTCAGGGGGGGAGAACCATGGAAATCCAGCGCCTGATTGGACGCTCTCTGCGTGCTGTGGTTGATCTGAATAAACTGGGAGAAAGAACACTGACCATAGACTGTGATGTGATTCAGGCAGATGGTGGTACGCGAACCGCATCTATCACGGGCGCCTATGTAGCGTTGGTCGATGCTGTCAGGTCATTGCAGTATGAGAAAATGCTAAATGAAGATCCGGTGAATAATTCTATTGCCTCTGTTTCTGTGGGTATCTATCAGGGCATCGCCGTACTGGATCTTGATTATGCAGAAGACTCAAACGCAGAAACCGACATGAATGTTGTGATGAATGGTGATGGTCAATTTATCGAGGTGCAAGGTACTGCAGAAGGTCATCCCTTTAGTACTGATGAATTCAACGAGATGCTGGCATTGGCACAAAAGGGAATCACTGAACTCTTCGAGATACAGAATAAGGTCCTAGCATGAACTTTTTGGCTTAACAGAATTAGTCTTCGTGGGGGCAACATCAAATAAAATCATATTTGCCAGTGGTAACGCTGGGAAGGTACGTGAAATCGATCAACTCCTGGAAGGATTAAGTCTGAAAGTTTTACCGCAGTCAGATTTTGATGTGCCACAGATAGAAGAAACCGGACTTACTTTCGTCGAGAATGCCATTCTCAAGGCCAGGAATGCCGCACACTATGCTGACCTACCCGCAATTGCTGATGATTCGGGAATTGCCGTCGACGTCCTGCAAGGTCGCCCCGGGATTTATTCAGCACGTTTTGCCGGTGTAGGTGCAAGTGATGAAGAAAATCTGTTAAAGCTTATCGACATGATAAAACCATTTCCGGAAGAACAACGAACAGCCCGGTTTATTTGTTCAATGGTCTATTTAAGACATGAACATGATCCGGTGCCCATTATTGCCCAAGGTGTTTGGGAAGGGCAGTTGGTCACCGAACCTAAGGGTGAGAATGGATTTGGTTATGATCCAGTTTTTTATGTCGCATCTCAGCAATGTACTTCGGCAGAATTGACGCCAGAGGTAAAAAATAAATTGAGTCATCGTGGTCAGGCGCTTATGCAGCTGCTGGGTAAACTTAAGGAAGTATATTCAGTGGAGTAGTACCCTCCAACCTACCATCTACTACATACTAACTACTGGCAGGCACATGCTGAGTTTTAAAACCAATCCCCCTTTATCCTTATATATACATCTACCCTGGTGCATTAAAAAATGTCCTTATTGTGATTTCAATTCACATGCGACAAATTCCGAAGCGTTCCCGGAAGAGGCCTATGTAGATGCACTGATCAGTGATCTTGAATCTGAGCTTCCGCGTATCTGGGGCCGACCCATTGTCAGTATTTTTATCGGAGGTGGAACGCCAAGTCTGTTTTCTGCAGAGGCGATCAACCGTCTGATGGCAGCTTTACGTGAGAGGCTGACCTTTTATCACAATACGGAAATCACTATGGAAGCAAATCCGGGCACAGCAGAAGCGGATCGATTCAAGGCTTACCGTGAATCAGGGATCAATCGACTTTCGATTGGTGTACAGAGTTTTAATGATGAGAAATTAAAAGCATTAGGTCGCATACATAATAGTGCAGAAGCCTTGTCTGCGATTGCTATGGCAAAAGATGCCAGATTTGATGAGATTAATCTCGACCTGATGTTTGGGTTACCAGATCAAACAGTCGATCAAGCGATGTCTGATCTTGAAGTGGCCATGGAACAACAACCCACGCATCTATCCTGGTATCAATTGACTATTGAACCCAATACGATTTTTTATTCGAAACCACCTGCCTTACCCGTTGATGATTTATTATGGGAAATGCAACAGCAGGGGCAGGGCTATCTATCTGATAAGGGATTTGATCAATACGAGGTTTCTGCCTATGCCAGAAAGGGAGGCAATCATCAATGCCAGCACAATCGGAATTATTGGCAATTCGGGGACTATCTGGGGATAGGAGCAGGGGCGCATGGAAAACTGACTCATGTCGCGGAAGGCAAGATAGAACGTTATGCCCGTCATCGTATCCCGCAGAGTTATATCGATAAGGTAGCTCAGTCAAATGCAGTGATAGAAACAAGAAAACTGGCTCGGGATGAGTTGCCGCTAGAGTTCATGATGAATGCCCTACGTCTTAATGAAGGGTTTCATCCGTCCCTTTTTATTGAGCACACAGGATTGCCACTGAATCATATACACAAGCAGTTGAATATAGCAGAAGAAAAAGCGTTAATTGAATGGGATATCAATAAGATAAAGCCAACGGAAACCGGGCATCGTTATCTGAATGATTTGATAGAAATGTTTATGAAATGAGATTAGGGAACCTCTGATTAAGTCATGAATCGACATCTTGCGATTAAAATATCCGTTTCTGCGTCGCCTACACGGATGTAGGGGAGGGGCGTGAGCAAGGATGCGGAAGCTTTATAAAACTTCGCAATAGCCCTGCTATTACGTGCGTTTCACGCCTTGAACCCGAATATTTTAACCAGCAATCTGTTCAACCCAGACTTAACCAGAGATTCCCAGAGCCTATGAAATTCATTTCTGTTTAGTTTAGAGTGTAGCATCGGCAAAACACTGGAAGGTTGTTGTCTCTTATGAAGATACTATTCTGTTTTATTGGGGCATATGTAGGATACATCATTGGTGACTGGTCAAACGCTGAAGCGACAGGCGTAGGACTTGGTTTTTTCATTGGCTGGATTGCAGGCGCGCTAATCCAGCAGAAGAAAACCCTCAAAAAACTTGAAGCCCAGCTCAATTTAATTCAATCCAATCTTATCGATAGTAGTGTTGAAGTTGGTTCAACAGTGCTTGAGGCCGCATCAGGAGTAAGGAAAGAAACAGACTCCGAGACGGCTGTTGCTGAGACTCCTGAACAGGAGAGTGATGATTTTTCTGCAGATGCGGCTTATGCACATTCCGTCAGTGAACCTCAGGACAACACACCTCAAGACAATCAAACACTGGAAGAGGATGCCTGGCAAGCTGCGCCGGCCATGCCTAGAACACCTGATATTGCTGACAAAGCTATCAGCTGGATAAAAGATTTTTTTACCAAAGGCAATGTGGTGGTGAAAATCGGCGTCATTGTGCTTTTCTTTGGCGTGTCGTTCTTGTTGAAATATGCCGCAGGAAAACATGTCATCCCTGTTGAATTCTGGTTTATTGCTGTGGCGGTTGGCAGTATTGCCTTACTTGTTTTTGGTTGGCACCTACGATTAAAAAATGCGGCATATGCCCTGGTGATACAAGGGGGCGCCATCGGTCTGCTTTATATAACTGTGTTTTCAGCCGCCAAGTTTTTCACTCTAATGCCTTTGGGATTAACCTTTTTCCTGATGCTGGCAATGGTGGTTTTTTCCTGCATTCTTGCTGTATTACAGGACTCTAAATCACTTGCTGTTTTTGCGACGGTCGGTGGGTTTCTGGCGCCTATATTAACCTCAACCGGAACAGGCGACCATGTTGCTCTGTTTTCCTATTACGCATTTTTGAACGCTGGTATTTTGGGGATTGCATGGCATAAATCCTGGCGCATCCTGAATTGGCTGGGGTTTGTTTTTACCTTCGTGATTGCTTCTCTATGGGGATATGAAGGTTATAGGCCACAACATTTTAATAGCACCGAGCCTTTCCTGATTTTATTCTTTTTGTATTATGTCTCTATCTCTGTGTTATTTGCACATCGTCAACCGCCACAACTGAAGGGTCTGGTTGATGGCTCTCTGGTTTTTGGCGTACCTCTGGTTGGTTTCACATTGCAAAGCGCCCTGGTCAGAGATTTTGAGTATGGG
>JAKZTI010000172.1:0-10094 GCA_047517145.1 Gammaproteobacteria bacterium | reverse complement strand
CTCGACCCCAAGGACTACCCTGTCTGGCCGCATAAAATCTGAAATAGCTGCGCCTTCCCTGAGAAATTCCGGGTTTGATGCAACATCGAATTCCGCATCCGGATTTTCGTCTTTGATAATCCGCTGAACATTCCTGGCAGTGCCTACAGGGACAGTCGATTTATCAACGATGACGGTATATCCCTGAAGATAAGATGCGATTTCCTTTGCCGCTGCATAGACATACGTTAAATCTGCGTGTCCATCGCCGCGACGCGTTGGTGTACCAACAGCAATAAACACAAGATCAGATTGGGCGATATGCTCTTCAAAATCATGACTGAATTGTAAACGGCCATCGTTAACATTTTTCTTAACCAGGCCTGTAAGTTCTGGCTCATAAATAGGTATCACGCCCTGCTTTAAAGCATCAATTTTGGATTTATCTTTATCGATACATACAACATCTGCACCAAATTCTGCAAAGCAGGTTCCAGACACCAAACCAACATATCCAGAACCAATCATTGATACTTTCATTCAGAGCAACCTATTAGTTATTTATAGTCTTAACAAAGTAATATTCTCTGGAACATTCTCTCTTGGCAACATTCCTTTAACGTCAAATACAACACCTTCACCATCGATCAATGCAGCAATATCTGACCAATCTAGTTTTTTATATTCTGCATGAGAAACAGCAAGAATGATCGCGTTAGCAGGTTTAATGTCCTCGAAATTAATTATATTTTCTTTAAATAATAATTTCGCAGTTTCTTGATCAGCAACCGGGTCATGAAGCTGCAAGTTCACATCAAAGCTCAATAATTCATTAATAATATCAGTCACCTTTGAGTTTCTAAGATCCGGAACATCTTCCTTGAAGGTCAAGCCCAGTATCGTAATGATGCTGTTTTTTGAATCATGACCATTCTTATTCATCATCTTTATCGTTCGATTGGCAATGACCTTGCCCATACCATCGTTGATATTCCTGCCAGATAATATAACTTGCGGAGTATGCCCCAACACGGCCGCCTTATGTGTCAAATAATAAGGATCAACGCCGATACAATGGCCACCGACCAGTCCAGGTGTAAATGGCAAAAAATTCCATTTTGTTCCTGCTGCCTCCAGTACATCCAGGGTATCAATATCCATTTTTTCAAAAATAAGTGACAGCTCGTTCATCAATGCAATATTCAAATCACGTTGCGTATTTTCGATGACCTTCGCTGCTTCTGCGACCTTGATTGAGGGCGCCTTATGGATTCCTGCATTAATGATTGATCCATATACCTGAGCTATAACCCCACAAATTTCATCTGTCTGCCCTGATACGACTTTTTTTATCTCAGTAAAGGTATGCTCCTTATCTCCCGGATTGATTCTTTCCGGAGAATATCCAATAAAAAAATCTTGTCCTGACTTTAATCCGGATTTTTCCTCAAGTATCGGCGCACAATATTCTTCTGTTGCACCCGGGTAAACTGTCGATTCATAAACAACAATATCCCCTTTGCTTAAACACAAACCAACGATCTCAGATGCGGACTGTAATGGAGATAGATCTGGTTGCTTGGCATCATTAATCGGTGTCGGTACCGTAACAATATAGAAATCAGCCTCAGTAATATCTGATTGATCTGACGTATAATGAAGATCCAGTCCATTAAGTTCGTCATGTGTGTATTCATTGGTTGAATCAATGCCCTGTTTCAACTCATCCAGCCTTTTATCACTGATATCAAAACCAATAACATGCGCACTTTTTGAAAAACACACGGCAACCGGCAAACCTACATAACCAAGCCCTATGACACATATTTTCTTGTCATAACTCATCGTTTATGTAACCTTATAATAATCTTTATACCAATCAACAAAATTCGAGATGCCCTTTTCTATTGAGGTACTCGGTCTATAATTAATGTCCCTTTCGAGGTCATCAATGTCCGCATAGGTTTTCGGCACATCACCAGGCTGCAATGGTAAAAATTTAATCTCTGCCTTCTTACCAATCTTATCTTCAATCAGATGAATATAGTCCATTAACTGTACAGGTTGATTATTACCAATATTGTATAGTCGGTAAGGCGCCATACTGGTGCCAGGATCCGGTTCATCACTACTCCAGTCTTCATTGACCGTCGCTACCCTGTCGCATACACCAATCACACCAGAAACGATATCATCAATATAGGTAAAATCTCTTGCATGATGTCCATTATTGAACACATCGATGGGTTTTCCCTCAATAATATTTTTTGTGAACATAAAAAGAGACATATCCGGCCTGCCCCATGGTCCGTAAACCGTGAAGAAACGCAAACCTGTTGTGGGTAATTGATAGAGATGGCTATAGGTGTGCGCCATCAATTCATTGCTTTTCTTTGTCGCAGCATATAGTGAAAGCGGATGATCGATATTATCGTGAACGGAAAATGGCATACTGGTATTAGCGCCATACACAGAACTTGATGAAGCAAACACCAGGTGCTCTACATTGAAATGCCGACATGCTTCCAGAATATTAATAAAGCCGTTGATATTAGCATCGATATAGGCAAACGGATTTTCCAGTGAATACCTGACTCCTGCCTGAGCAGCCAGGTGAATGACACGTTCGATCTTGTAATCTTTAAATAAAGAGGTTATTTCATCATAATTTGTGATATCAAATTGATTAAATATAAAAGAATCATGGCCTTTTATCTGTTCAAGCCTGGCAAGCTTTAGATTGACATCGTAATAGTCATTGAGATTGTCGATACCATAAACAGTATCACCACGCTCTAATAGCTTTTTTGAAACCTCGGAGCCGATAAACCCGGCGCAACCTGTAACGAGAATATTCATTAAAAGTAGATTTTATGGTAGTTATAAAATAGTTATTAATGTATTGAATAATTAAATGAGGGAACCTATGACTAAGTCAAATCAGTCATTTCGAGCACAGCGAGAAATCCGCCGTAGGCGTTCCGAACGAATGTGAGGGATCTTATAAAGATCTCTCCCAATGGTCGAGACATGGATTTCTCCCGTTGGTCGAAATGACAATCCAATCAGCGGTTCCCTAGCCTTTGTACGAGACCAAGTCGCGCATTCTAACGAGATTCATCTTCTCTGTCTTGCGGACTTTCATCGGATTCTTCCACATCATTAGCAGATTTTACAGGCACGAAACAATCACCACTTGCATTACATATCATTCCCTCATTATCCCAGGGCAATCCCCGATAGGCGGCAACGTCATCCAATCCGAAATAGGGATATTTAATAATGTCAAAATAGGGCGAATAATCAAAATCTTTGGGAGTGAATAATCTGGGGTTACGTTTATACAGTGTTAAACTACCGTCTTCACCACGTTCTGCTATAGGTAGTATCGGAAAATTTACAGAATTGAAGGCCTCACCCAACATATAAGAACATACATTCCTGGTAGAACGTCCTGCATATTGCTGAAACAGGGTTGAACGCCATCTACGAGGAAAGATTCCATAAGGAAATAAAAAACGGGCTAAATCCAGCAGATGTCTGACGTCATATTCATATCCAAGCTGAGAAAGTGAAAAGGCAATAACTTGCTGGCGATCTGTCCTGGATAAACCTTTCGGCCGACATATCCGTAGGTGCTCGTTTTCGTATTTTGTTACAGGCTTAATGATTGTACCCTCACCCAACATGGACTCGATGATCAATTGTTCGTGAGATTCCCCCTGGTAGTACCCCGAAACTTTCTCCTGCAGGGATTCATCCCTGATTTCATCCTGCCTGCCAATATACAATACTGAATGCGTCCAGGGACTGTTGGTAATGGATTTAATGACATGACTGACACGCGATCTTCCCTCGACAAGTAAAACATCTCCCTGATGTAATTCTTCACACAGGCGATCAAAATCAGTTAGCTGAGAATCGACATTGTCATCAACGGCGGTGTTTAACCAACCCGACATTCTGTCCATCAGCCATGTTTTAATGCCCATACTTTACCCTAATTTCATAGATAACAATGAATTAACTATATCACTTAATACTACTTCATTACATGAATGACGGTAAAAAAAGGACATCAAATCATCTTACACTGAAGGGGAGCGGTTAGGGGTATTGAAATAATTCTAACCGAAATAGGTCGCGTTTATCCTTTAGATATGATCCTTAAGAATCTCTAGTAATGGGCCTAGATGTTGTTCATATTGCTTCCATCTATTGATGGAACATTAAAGTGATACCGCACCACTACGGGTGCCGCCAGCAGACCAGCCTGGGCCGTTTCAATAAGCGTTGTCATTGACGGTTAAGGTACGTGTTCAAGTTTGTTTCATGTTTTGGGGATATGGCAATAATAAGTTCCGGTCCCTTATTATCTATGGAAAAAAAGCGTGGAATACAAGTAATAATGATTACTGTTTTTCATATCTATCCGGAAATCAAGCTTCACCGGTATCCAAATAGCACAACCATTGCCAACAATACGGATATTTACCATTTTTTCTCACAGCCAGATATTGACCAATTAATAGAATCTTATTATATGTTAACGATAAAAAAGTTTAGTATCTTCAAGATAAGTATTGCAATCAGATTCAAGAATATTAAGAGCTAGTAAGGGTGAGAATCTTTATGAAAATCAATAAGCGCACCATTATGTTCAATTAAAATAGTTTTGTATGGTATTTTGTTGTCTACCATTTCTCGAATAATATCTTTTGCACGCCATTGTGGGGGAATTATAACTACGTCAACTGAATGTGTCTGTAACCAATCTCTAAATCTGATTTCTTGTCCCGTCCCAGGTACAAACGTTCCGACCTTGGATTGATCAGAATCAATCACGATTGGAAAACGTTTGTCATCAAGGCCATAACGACACATAAAAGCACATGACTTTCCTGTTCCACCCCATATCGCAATTTGTTGCCCAGAAGTATGTAATTTTTCAAGTTGTTCTCTAATTCTGCTTAGTGCTATCTCTGCATTTTCATAGAATTGGCTAGCATTATGTGCTACTTCAATTGTTTTTTTAGAAGAATTAATTTTTGAAAATGCATAAATTACTTCACTGTTATATCCATATCCAATGTCTTTTATCATTAATTTCGATTGAGTTAACATCTCCCTGAATGATTGTGAGGTAAATTGCGAACTATGCTCGTAGTAGAAATCAACTGTACGACCTGTTTCAAGGACTCTGTCAATGCACGGCACCTCAAAGTATGTAAGAGGCACAATATCATAGCAATTTGCAGCATAGGATAGATGCTGGAGGAATCCGAGTGGGTTAACCAGATGTTCAAGAACATGGCGACTAATAATTAGATCGGGTTTAATCTCATTTAAGTTTCGAATGGGTTCAAACAATTCATTTATATAGCTAACTCCCTTTTCTTGATGTTCTTCATTCATATCTGCACCATGGGGATCAAATCCAATAAACCTACCTTCAGGACATAAGTCAGCTAATGCACTGAGAAAACTGCCATCACCATAGCCAATCTCAACTATTACCGGATTATCAGGCAAATATGACAAGATTTTCTTCTGTATCTTTTGAATAAATTCAGACCAATGAATTCCTTCATTAAACATTAGATTAGGGTTGTGAGAATAAGGAACACTAGCATAATCAAATTTTTCGTTGTAAACGTGTCCACAGTTGACGCAACGGATAAAATCGAGAGGGAGGTAAGGTAGATTATGAGCTGAATTTTTATCGGCAGGCCAAGCTAAGGTTGCCAAGGGTTGATCCTCACTTTTTAAGAACGGGACTGCAACATGATGCCCACAGGCGGGACACGTTTTTTCGCTAATTGCTTTAGATATCATATTGATCTCGAAAGATATGGGCAGCATCAATATGAGTAATTTTTATCTTACCGTGAGTTAGCCTAGCATCATTCTTCATATAATACGGTCTATGTTTCAGTTTGTTTCTCCCCTTTTGATTATAAATGACACCAATCTTTCCACATACTTTGATATATCATTTCAAGGTTTTTGGTAAATCGTTTTCCATCGCAAAAAGGAGATGCTTCCATTGTCTTTCGTAGTTTAAATCTTAACGACTCCAATCGAGGAATATCATTACTTAGGGTAATTGCAAGTGACCTATATGCATCTAGGTTATCTGCCACCAATTCCGGTAATCCGACGGCATTTAAAATACTTTCACTAACTCTTCCTACCCATCGATCACCTTTCATTGTTATTACTGGTACGCCCATCCATAGACATTCTGCAGTTGTTGTTCCTCCGCCAAAGGGGAAAGGGTCAAGCGCGATATCAATGTGTTGGTAATTTACAAGTAACTCCTGGCGTGGTGAACGCCCTTCCATAATTACCCTATTGTTATCAATGTTGTGATTAGCAAATCTGTCATGTACAAACTGTTGTACGCTTGGATTACTATATTGATTATGTTTGAGTAACAGTCGCGAACTAGGAACTGCATTCAAGATTTTAGCCCATAATGTAATTGTCTCTGGGCTTAATTTGCAGTAATTATTAAAACTGCCAAATGTGAATACACCCATTAGTTTAGCTGGGGTATTGTGTATTTCAAGATCAAATTTTGGTGGGTCGAAACAGAGATAGCTATCAGGCAAGCACCTGACTTTTTCAGTATAGAAATGTTCTTCCTGCTCAGGTACCACAAAGCGATCTGCGAGAATGTAGTCCATTGCTGTAAGACCAGTAGTAGCAAAATATCCGATCCAGGATACTTGTATTGGGGCAGGCCGTTTAGCAAATAAAGTAAGCCGGTTACCACTAGTATGTCCGGAAAGATCTACTAGGATATCGATACAATCATTTCGTATAAGACTAGCAGTATCATCATCACTTAGTCCAACAATATTGTGCCACTGTTTGACAGACTTTTGTAAACTTATAGTGATGTCATCAGTTAGAGGTGAGTTTGAATAACATGTTACATCAAAATGATTATTATCATGAAATGGCAGGACACTCGATATGAAATAACCGACCGGGTGATTTCGAAAGTCAGCCGATACATAACCAATTTTCAGTTGTCTGTTTGGATTTGGAATATTATCAAACGAACCATCTGATGTTTGTTTTTCTAGTGAAGTCGCCCACCCTTTAGTATTGTCGAACAAATTAGAATTCAAGATCGAGGACAGATAATTTAATGTCATTACCCGGTTGCTTTGAGCCCCGGCAAAATCAGGCTTGATAGCAAGAGCCTGTTCATAACAGATAATTGCTTCTTCCGGTCGGCCCAGCTCTCGAAGGGCATTCCCCATGTTATTGTGTACCTCGGCAAAATCAGGCTTGATAGCAAGGGCCTGTTCATAACGGGCAATTGCGTCATCCATCCGGCCCAGCTCCAGAAGGGCATTCCCCATGTTGTTATACGCTTCGGCATAGTCAGGCTTAATGGCAAGGGCCTGTTCATAACGGACGATGGCTGCTGTTTGTCGACCCAGTTCCAGGAGGGCATTCCCCATGTTGTTATACGCTTCGGTATAGTCAGGCTTAATGGCAAGGGCCTGTTCATAACGGACGATGGCTGCTGTTTGTCGACCCAGTTCCAGAAGGGCATTCCCCAGATTGTTATGCGCCTCGGCAAAGTCAGGCTTGATGGCAAGGGCCTGTTTATAACTCGTAATGGCATCTTCCGGTCGGCCCAGTTTCTGGAGAGCATACCCTATGTTGTTATGTACCTCAGCAAAGTCAGGTCTGATGGCAAGGGCCTGTTCATAACGGGCAATGGCATCTTCCGGTCGACCCAGTTCCAGGAAGACATTCCCCAGATTGTTATAGAATTCCGACATAGTCGGATTTATTTTTATAGCGTTTTCAATCAATTTAACAGCCATTTCATGCTTCCCTACCTGATGAGCAATAACACCCAATAAATGCAATGCGTCAGGATGCCGGGGTTGTTCTTGTAAGATGGATTGAAAGATAGCTTCAGCTTCCTGCAGACGACCTGCATTTTGATGTGCCAGACCCTTTTCTAGTAGTTTTAATACAGAAGAGGCATCCTGATTTTGACCTACAAATGAAAGTTCGACAGTTCCTTTTTTATTTTCCCAGCGCATATCTAATCATCGTTGTTCACATCAGTATTGGTGAAGTAACATTATATCAGCATCAATAATACTTAACATTTTTGCACTGCTGTCTAATAACAGTGATATGGCGATCTTCCAATCAAAGTCTCTCTTAGTATTTATGTCAACTGTGTCTCATGTACCTTGAAGGGAGTTACTATCGGTCTCTCTGTGTATTTGGACGCCCAGGTGTAAGGAGCAGGTTTTGTGAGTTTCCGTGAACTCGACTCACCGGAAACCCACTATTTTTTCTGTACCCAAAACTGATACATACCTCGGAATGTATTCTGGTTTTGGGTTTCGAATTTATGCCACAACGAGAGTGAAAATGGTGCGGTCTTCTCTGGATATGTTGTTTTGAAAAGTGTCACTGCTCTGTGATCCTTAAGTTCGAACCCAAGAAATTTGAGGTCGAAATTTCGAAGGGTGGTCTCAATCTGTGGTAATGTGAAGCGATGTTCCTTGACATGAAACAATAAATCTCGGCATTCACTCAGACTAAAGAAGTCCCTGAAGTCGATAAGATGCATCATATTGGGATCGCTGTTCTCCGCAAGGGTTACGATATCTTGTCGACACCGACGAATATCTTCGGGGCTTATCGTATATCCTTTCTCTGCGATGAGTGCGCGACCCTGAACGACGCTTCGGCGCGCCAACTCGCTGTACAAGCCTATCTTCATAAGTCCATCTGGCCGAAGGAGTTTCAACAGAACGCGCCATCCAGAAAGCGGATCCTCAAGATGGTGAAGGACGCCGCCACATTCGATAAGGTCAAATTGCCGACTTAGGTCCCCGAGTTCCATAATATCTGCCTGGGCATATTCAATGTTCGTGAAACCATACTCACGGGTTTTCCTCATAGCATAGGAAAGACTGTTCAAGCTTAAATCAATGGCTAAAACAGTCGCGTTCGAGAATCGTGACGCTACGGTAAGTGCATGTTGTCCCGTGCCGCAACCTGCTACTAGAATTTGCGGGTTCTTAGGAGAATCGTAGTCTCCCAGTTCAGGAACCTCCAGGACCTCACGAATCGTCCTGGCCTTTGGTGCCAAGCCCGCATTGACCCAACGCGGATAGGGGTTCTCTTCGTATTGACCGCGCACCGCTTGTGAGACCTCATCCCGGATTAAAGTCAGACTTGGAATTTGATTGCGCAATGATATCTCTTCATTTGGTTCCTTTATCTGTTGAGCGATTACTTTCTTAAGAACATTTGGCCAGTCTTGCTTGAGTAATTCCTTTGTCCAGGAGAAACCATAAAGCGGTCTGTAAGCAGCTAGTGCCGCCAACAACGCCGATTGAACCTTCTCCCTACCCTTCGCTAATATAGCTATTTCCTCAATAAGTAGTTCTACAGCAGCCGTCTCTTCTGTGGTTTCCTGAAAGACGTATTCGTTAGTAAAACAGTGAAGGGCCAGGGCGGTGGAAAATGGGAGGCTTTTTTCATCATCAGTACTTTCCCCGGACTTGAGATTCAAGATCATGGATCGGCGTAGTCTGGTAAGCATCTTTTCAACTTCAAGGTCCTGGATGCTACTCAATTCCATAATTCTTAATAACAGGGGAATCGATGACAACTGGTCGGCTGCATCCCAATAGGAGAAGTTATCCCATTCTCCTGTGTTCATACGCTTTAGTATTTCCGCGAATTCCGGATGATGGCGAAGCGCACTGATAACTGCGCGAGCAGTGGAAATTGGCGATATCGTAGAATGTCCCAAAAGATCCCATAGGTCTAGCCAAAGATTATCATCAACAGAAGCGAATGAAAGAGGTTCTAAAGACGCCGCAAAATAAGCCCAGTACAAATCGCTCTGTGGTTTGAGAGCAACTGCATGTCGTTGACATGTAAAGGCCTCCTCCATTCTCCCTATTTTCTGGAGAGCAATTCCCAGATTGTTATGCGCACCGGCGTAATCAGGCTTGATAGCAAGGGCCTGTTCATAACGCGTAATGGCATCTTCCGGTCGGCCCAGTTTCTGGAGAGCATACCCTATGTTGTTATGTACCTCAGCAAAGTCAGGT
>JAKZTI010000171.1:0-11526 GCA_047517145.1 Gammaproteobacteria bacterium | reverse complement strand
ATATGATCATGTTTTTACCAGCATTCAATGCTGTGGCAGCCGGGCAGGTGGAAGAGCGTCTGGTAAAAAGACTGCAACAGGTATTCCCGGATATCGATATTTCAAGTGTGCATTCGACACCGATCGATAATATCTATGAAGTGATGATAGGTCCCGATGTAATTTATATGACAGGTGACGCCAGATATGTCCTGAAAGGTGATTTAATCGATATGCAGGAAAGGCGCAATCTCAGTGAAGATGTACGGGAACAATCAAGGGTCGATCTATTGAAAAACATTCCTGAAAGTGAATACATTGAATTTGCATCAAAAAACAGCAAAGACACCATCTACGTCTTTACAGATATTGATTGTAGCTATTGCCGTAAATTACACAGGGATGTTCCTGAACTGAATGAAAATGCGATCACAGTCAGGTATCTTGCCTATCCGAGAGCAGGCATTGGTTCTGCCTCTTTTAAGCAAATGGAAAATGTCTGGTGTGCTGAAAATCCTCCCCAGGCCCTGACAGATGCAAAAAATGGCAGGCCAGTCAAGGCCAGTGATTGTAAAAATCCTGTTGAAAAAGAGTATCTCCTGGGTAAGGTGATGGGTGTTCGAGGGACACCGGCGATCTTCCTTGAAAGTGGACGCGCGTTACCTGGTTATATGACACCAGATGAATTACTCAGTGCCCTGGACAGATAAATAGCCTTCATTCGTCAGACCCAATCCGGTCAGCTGGTTGATTGTTGCTATTGTGATGGCGTTATCATCATCTATGCTTTCAATCTTGATGGGTAAGTAATGCAGGTCTTTGGCACACCAGAGGGTGATGCTTTCTTTTTTTCCGGGTCTTCGACGAGAAAATTTCATGGTATCAAATCTTCCTATTGGCGTTTCTACAAATTCTTCTCCAAGATAATGGAGGTTATAGGTTTTGATTTTTGCCCCGTCTACAACAGTGTAGCTTGTTGGAATATGACCCATTTTGAGATCATGCATGAGATTGATCTGGTATAGTAGTTTATCGGTCATGTCTGCTTGTAGTTCAAAACTTGATTTTGTTCCATCACCAACATAATGCACCTGATTATTTTTCCAGTCGAAAACATTTTTTTTATGCTTTTCCTTCTTTTTCTTAATGCGGTCGTAGCTGTAATTCAAGGGCTTTAATTTTTGCTCATGCACATACCATTGTGATTCTTCCACAATATGAAGTTTATAAAAGATAGATGCCAGACCTGTTGAGTTTGTTTCTGAACGATATATATAATTGTCATTGTCAAGCCGGGCTAAACTACTATGCATTTCAGCGACCTCCATACCGTTCCTGAATATTTTAAATGATGCATCAAACGGCGGGGGCACGCTTTCGTCTGCACGCAATGGTGAAGTACAGGCCAGTAATATAATCAGAAATAATTGATTTGCTTTTTTCATAGTAATTAGCTGCATGGAGTACTAAGACCAGCATTCGGTGGTAATATTCGTTCCAAATTAAACATATATAAGACTTTATAACTGTAAATGCATATCAGCAACAAATGAAACAGATATTTACACCAGATAGCAAAGCCAGGGTACTGATTGCAGGGGATATCATTCTGGATAGATATCTGCATGGAGATACCACACGTATATCACCGGAGGCACCGGTGCCTGTGGTGCATGTGAAAGAAACTGAAGAGCGACCGGGTGGGGCAGGGAATGTTGCGCTGAATATTTCGAAATTAGGCGTGCAATCTTGCCTGGTTGGAATTACCGGGAAAGATGATTCAGCCGATCTGCTTGAGAAATACCTGTCTGAGGAAAATGTTGAATGTCAGTTTATTCGTCAGGATGGTTTCCTTACCGTGACAAAATTAAGAGTATTGAGCCAACATCAACAATTGATTCGACTGGATTATGAAGCAACTGAGATTCAAGTTGATGTAGAAAAAATAAATGCATTATTTATTCAACAATTACAGGAAACCAAGGTTGTCGTTTTATCCGATTATGCGAAAGGAAGTTTGCAAAACATAAGTAATCTGATTCAACAGGCAAGAGATAGCGGATGTACTGTCCTGATTGATCCAAAAGGCACTGATTATTCACGGTATCAGGGCGCGAGTGTTTTAACACCAAACCTTAAAGAATTCGAGATGGTTGTTGGTGAATGTGATGGCATTGATGAAATTGTTTCAAAAGGCAAGTCCTTATGCCAAACACTTGAACTGGATTCACTTTTGGTGACGCGTGGCAAAGATGGTATGACCTTGATTCGTCAAGATGAGCAGGCAGTACATCTTCCTTCACGGGCATTGGATGTATTTGATGTGACAGGTGCAGGGGACACGGTGATTGCGACATTGGCAGCTGCGATTGCCTCAGGTCATGACATAGTCCACGCAACCGCTTTGGCCAATGAAGCCGCAGGCCTGGTGGTTGCCAAACTTGGTACAGCGTGTGTGACAGCGGAAGAATTGAATCGAGCTGTTATGGAACATCATGTTAAAAATAAAGGCATACTGGATGATGATCGTTTAATGAGTGTGGTGGATGAAATCAAAAAACAGGGTGAAACTCTGGTCATGACAAATGGCTGTTTCGATATCCTGCACGCAGGTCATGTGCAATATCTACAACAGGCCAAACAGTTGGGGGACTATCTATTAGTTGCGGTCAATGATGATGCATCAGTCTCTCGTTTGAAAGGAGATGGACGACCGGTTAATCAATTAGCAGATCGTATGGCTGTGTTAGATGCGCTTGAAGCAGTGGATTGGGTCATTCCTTTCTCTGAGGATACACCAGAAAGTTTAATCAATAAGATTTTGCCGGGAGTTTTAGTGAAAGGTGGAGACTATCAGGTAAATGAAATTGCAGGTGCTGATGCAGTCATAAAAAACAATGGTGAAGTTCGAATACTCCCCTTACTTGAAGGAAGTTCGACCAGCCGCATAATTGACCGTGCCAGGACTGGGGAGAAAGTGAAGCAATGATTATTGTCACTGGAGGCGCCGGGTTCATAGGCAGTAATCTGGTTAAGGCCTTAAATGATAAAGGCATGACGGGTGTATTGGTCGTAGATGATCTTACGGATGGGATCAAATTCAGAAATCTGCTTGATTGCCAGGTGATTGATTATCTGGATAAGGATAATTTTCTACAGATGGTTAAACAGGAGAAGGATTTTACAGAAAAGATTGAAGCGGTTTTTCACCAAGGCGCATGTTCTGCGACCACCGAATGGGATGGTCGTTATATGATGGAAAATAACTACACCTACTCCAAAGAGTTATTACATTATTGTTTGAATCTTAAAATTCCTTTCATCTATGCCTCCAGTGCTGCAGTTTATGGTACAGGGAAGAATTTCAAGGAAGTTAGGGAAAATGAAGCCCCAGTCAATGTATATGGGTACTCAAAATATTTATTTGATGAGTATGTCAGGCGCTTTGTGACCGAACCTGAGAGTCAGGTCGTTGGTCTGCGTTATTTTAATGTGTACGGGCCACGAGAACAGCATAAGGGATCGATGGCCAGTGTTGCCTGGCATTTAAATCAGCAGATTCAGACAAGCGGTAAGGTCAAATTATTTGAAGGCAGTGGCGGCTATGCAAATGGCGATCAACGTCGTGATTTTATTCATGTTGATGATGTGGTCAAAGTCAATCTCTGGATGCTGGAAAATGCTGCTTGTGGCATTGTTAATGTCGGCACAGGAGCAAGCCGGCCATTTAATGATGTCGCAAAAGCGATTATCAGTTGGCATGGCAAAGGAGAAGTTGAATATATTGATTTTCCTGAGCCCCTGAAAGGCAGTTATCAAAGTTACACAGAAGCGGACATCGATTCATTAAGGCAACTGGGCTATACAAATGATTTTCTGTCCGTTGAAGATGGCGTGAAACAATATCTCGATGTCCTTAATTAATAAAGGCCATCACTAGAATATAATCACTTCGAGATCATAGCCATTGAGAAGAATCTATTCTTTTATCCTTTATCTAATTGTCCCTTTTGTCTTACTAAGATTATTCTGGCTTGGGTTTCGCAATCCAGATTACAGGCGCCGCTGGAAAGAACGATTTGGTTTTCCGGATAAAATCACATCACACGATAAGCTTATCTGGCTGCATGCTGTTTCCGTCGGTGAAGTGCAGGCTTCAAGGCCCCTGGTAAATGCCTTACTGGAAGAATACCCGGATTACAAAATATTAATTACAACCATGACGCCTACCGGCGCTGATAGTGTTAAACAATATTTTGGTGACTCTGTAACACATCTTTATCTGCCTTATGATTTACCTGTTTCAATCAAACATTTTATCTCTGTCATTGAACCATCAATACTGATCGTTATGGAAACAGAGTTGTGGCCAAACTTGTTTCACTATTGCCACGAAAAGAATATACCTGTCATTGTCGTTAATGCACGTATGTCTGAAAAATCTGCCAAAGGTTATCGACGTTTCTCATCATTCACTCATTCAACGCTTGAAAATATTTCATTAGTTGTCGCCCAGGGCAAAAAAGATGCAGAACGAATGATAGCGCTCGGGGCCGACGAAGATAAGGTAATTGTGACTGGAAATCTAAAGTTTGATATTCACTTACCGCATAGTGTCAGCGAACAAGCCCAGGCGCTAAGACGATATTTTTCAGTGAATCGACCTGTGTGGATAGCAGCCAGCACACATGAAGGCGAAGAAAAAATAATACTAGATGCCTTTGATAGAGTTCTGCAACAGCATCCACAGTGCCTGCTTGTGATCGTACCAAGGCATCCTGAGCGATCAGCAGCTGTTAGAGAATTATGTGCTAAAAGAAATCATAAAGTATTGTCTAAGAGCGATAACAGGGAATGTGATGCAGACGTGAAAGTCTTCATTCTTGATACTCTGGGTGAATTGCTAATGTATTATGCCGCCGCCGATGTCGCATTTGTTGGCGGTAGCCTGACTGAAACAGGTGGCCACAATATGCTGGAACCAGCCTGCCTGGGTTTGCCTGTGATTATGGGGCCACATGTGTTTAACTTTCAGGAAATCAGTCAATTGCTACTGGATGAGGGCGCAGCATGGAAAGTGAGCAATATAATTGAACTATCTGGCAGGGTGAGTGGTCTATTAGGCGATGCGAACCTGAGGCATAGCACAGGTGAACTAGGCAGAGATATTGTCTTGAAAAACCGTGGTAATGTTGAAAAAATCATGGAATTAATAAGAGATTTTATCAGGGTCATGTAACTTAAGGTGCATCGGCTGTCTAAGACGTTATAATCCCCATTATTGGCCGGAATTAAATAAACTTACCCGTAATTTATTTGGAAATTATTTTTGTATTAGAATTTGGAGACATGAGAAATGCAAATGATTAAAGTTGTACCTTTTATACTACTGCTGGGTTTTTCGTCGGTGGTTACTGCTAATGACTACCCGACACGTGATCGGGCTGAGTATGTGCTTCATTGTCTTAAGGATCTTGGTAGAAACTCCATGGACGATTTACAAACATGTTCATGCCGGATCGACTCAATTGCATCAGCCATGCCGTTTGAATCATATGGTTGGGCAATGACCTACGACCGTAATAAAAGGATGACAGGTGAAAAGGGCAGCGTCTTCAGGGATAACAAAGCCGGTAAAAGATTATCGAAACAGCTAGCGGCGGCTAATGAGGCAGCTAATGGCCTATGTGTACAGGTTGTGCAAATTGTGGCACCAACGGATCTGACAGGGGAAGAAAGATACAATAGATACGATGAGGAGATAAAGCTACAATAAGATTGATGGAGGTGCCCATAAGTAAGTTGGAGAATAGTGTAGTCAAGGCATAAGCATAGACAACAAAAAAAGGGTGGCGAATGCCACCCTTTATTATGAAGTAAGATTTATTTATTCATACTTATGTCTATAAGGTGACTGCATGTGTTGATTTAAATTTATTATTACTTGTATCAACAGCCTCAACGATCATATCTGCTTCTTTTTCTGGAACAAAAAAGAAGCGAAAGCTGGGGTCTTGGCTGATGGCGAATGTTAAATTTGCCTTCATTACCATTTTGCCGTCATAGCTCACTTTCATTTCCTTCACAAAATGGGGTGGTGGCTTCACACCGGTTCTCTGACTGGCACCAAGCCCCGTGATATTTGGATGACTGATCTTGAGTTGCATCAAATTAGCCTCTCCTAATGTGAGGTCACCCACGGTATTCATTTTCATCTTACCCATACGCTTCAGTGATTCTTCCACACTTGCACCCAGAGGTTCTGAACAACCACCCAGTGAACGAATAAATGATTTGCTCATCAGTAAATCACCGTTGTTCATTTCAGTGACGACACGAAAATAGGTATTATCATCAACCCTGATGCGCATGGCCAGATCTGCCTTGCCACTCTCTGGTGTAAATTCGAATACACCAACCAGTGGCAATGGGTTCTTATCGAGATAGATGTGTAATTTTTTGATGTAGCGATCTGCCGTCTGTGGAATCTTTGAATGAATTGAAACCGGTACCACTGCAGGATCTTCTGATCTGAACGGTGCTTTCACCTCAACAACGGCGTCGGCCTGGTTTTCATTAATTTCCCTGTCCTGAAATGCTCCAGGGCGAAGCTTTTCTTCCCAGACTCTATCAGACGCTTTTTTAAGGTCATCCGGGCTTCTGTTTCTCAGGTCGTTAACATCGGCCATGGCTGGTATGGCCAGCGCGAATATAGCTGCTGCTGAGACAGTTTGAACTATTTTTCTAAATGATGAATATGTCATGTGCTTCTTTCCCAGTGATATCTTAAATTCTTAAAATTCACGGAATTATACATTAACACGTAGTGTTTAAGCTTATATCAATATGACAGTCGCATTGATCAAAGTTCACACAATGAGCTGCATAAAATAGAAGAGGGTAAAGAGTTATCAATCATTGAGATATCTATATTATATTTTTAATTAATAAGCCTGACTAAGCTATTAATAATTAAGATTATTAAAGGATGAAATTTCAAATAGCCTAGTAAGCTAGACTAAGTGGGATTGAATATTTATCTGCCTTATATGGGCGATTAACTATTACTAAATACATGAGCAAAACTTGCGCATTAAATAATAATTACCTAGACTCCATGCGCTTGAAGTTAAGGCTAGCATTGCTGCGCTGCATCAACTAGGCGTGTTAAGTAGTTGGTGACAAAGGCGAAAGTGGTATACAATAAACGCCTCACTGTAGCTGAGTAAGAAATCATTACGGACAAACTTACTCGCACAAAGTAGTTAGTGCTTCCGCATTAAGAAGTACAGTTGAAGAAGTATAAATTTCAATTTGGGAAATATTGTAATTTTATGGACGCGCAATTAATTGATGCCTGATAACGATATAAAATATATGGCAACAGCAAGTTCTTTTCAAAACCGTCTGCACGGTCTGTGCGGCTCGGGCGCTCCCCAGTTTTTCAATGTTTCTTTTCCAACAAGTAAAAATTCTTTTTACAACTCTTTGATGTCTATTGATCTCAGGATATCAGAGGGTTTCTGTGTACACACGAGATCAAACATGATCAACTAATATAAGAGGAGGAGGTCATGAGTAAAATATCTTTTAAATCAGTGGTAATCGCTGCGATCGCTCTAGTGGTGCCTGTAGTTGCGTCTGCGAATGATGAAGTTCGCGCACTCACACAGAACCCAAACTATTGGGCGTTTCCTGGTGGTGACTACAACAATCACCGATATACTGAGTTGAAGCAAATCAATAACAAGAATGTCGGTAAGCTACAAGCTGCGTGGACATTTTCAACAGGTGTCCTGCGTGGTCACGAAGGTGGTCCTCTGGTACTGCCTAGTTCTGCAACTGGTCTGCCTGGTGATACTCTATTTATCCATGCTGCTTTCCCAAACAATACGTTTGCGATTGATCTGGATTCATTGAACATCATCTGGCACTTTGAACCACAACAGAATTTCGACGTAACTGTTCCAGTTATGTGCTGTGATACTGTTAACCGTGGTCTTGGTTATTCAATGGGCCAGATTTATCTGCAACAAGCTGACACTAATTTAGTGGCACTTGATGTTAAAACAGGTAAACCTAACTGGACAGTTCAACAGGGTGGAGATATCTCTGCTGCCTTGGGTGGTCCTTACGGTCCTGAATCAGGTATGACCAATACCAACGCTCCACATCCAGTCAAAGATAAAGTCTTTACAGGTTGTTCTGGTGCTGAGTTTGGTGTCCGTTGCTGGATAGCTGCCTACAATGCAAAAGACGGTAGTCTGGCATGGCGTGCTTTCAGCATGGGTCCTGATGCAGATATGATCTTTGATAAAAACACAACCTCACTGGGTAAGAAAGTTGGTAAAGATTCCAGCTTGAAATCCTGGAAGGGTGATCAGTGGAAGCAGGGCGGTGGTTCAGCCTGGGGCTTTTGGGCTGCTGATTTCGACGAAAATCTGTTCTACTACGGTGTTGGTAACCCTGGCACCTGGAACCCGGTTGTTCGTCCTGGCGACAACAAATGGTCTATGACCATGTTCGCTCGTGACATCGATACTGGTGTAGCGCGTTGGGTCTATCAGATGACTCCTCATGATGAGTGGGACTATGATGGCGTTAACGAAATAATCCTGGCTGACTTCAAAGTTAAAGGCAAAATGACCAAAGCAGCGGTTCACTTTGACCGTAATGGCTTTGCATATACCATGGATCGTGTAAGCGGTGCTCTGTTGGTTGCTGAAAAGTATGATCCAGCAGTGAACTGGTCTAATGGTGTTGACTTGAAGACAGGTCTGCACGATCGTGTTGCTGCTATGAGTACACACGGTAATGGCGAAGACGTCGTTTCTAAAGACATCTGTCCTGCAGCTCTGGGTACTAAAGATGAGCAGCCTGCTGCTTACTCACGACAGACAGGTCTTTTCTATGTACCAACCAACCACGTATGTATGACCTATGAACCAGTATCTTATGCTGCTGGTGGTAACAAGTATGTTTCCGGTCAGGCTTTCGTGAATGCAAACTTAACCATGTATCCTGCTGGTGCAGTATGTCCGGATTGCCCGAACAACAATGCAGCAAAAGACAACATGGGTAACATGATTGCATGGGATGCTAGCAAAGGTAAGATCGTATGGTCTATCCCTGAGCAGTATTCAGTATGGGCAGGCGTACTTGCAACCGCAGGTGGCGTAGTTTTCTACGGAAACCTTGAAGGTTGGGCTAAAGCTGTAGATGCCAAGAGCGGCAAGCTTCTTTGGAAGTTTAAAACTCCTTCAGGCATCATCGGTAACTTCAATAGCTGGGCACATAATGGCAAGCAGTATGTCGGCGTGTTATCAGGTATTGGTGGTTGGGCTGGCGCAGTTGTTGCTATCCCAGGCTTAGCCGCAGCTCCTGACACAGCAGCGCTTGGTGCTGTTGGTGGTTACAGAGGTCTGTTACAGAACTCACGTGCTGGTGGTGTTTTGATGGTGTTCGCACTGCCATAAGTAGCACTTAGCACATTACAAACTCAGGTTTGTAAGTAGTTTTACGAAGAAGCCCCGACCTTTTACAGGTCGGGGCTTTTTTATCTTTCTAGGAAGATAGAATTCTATTGAACTCACTACTGTTACTGGATCGTTAATTTCTGAAAAGTTCCGTAAAAAAACCAAGAACTTTATTTACTGGCAAAAGTCACATTTCCTGACACCTGAATGATTTTCCATGAATTAGGTGTGGCAAGGTGTTTAGCTGTATTTGAAATACAATATTAGTAATATAGGGATTGAATTTATAGGCTAAATCCATCAAAATTAAGGATTACGCCTGTACCAAAGAGCTCTAATGAGCCGGTATGTGGTGTTGGTATAAATTCAATAGTTTATGTAATACGAAACCTCACTGGAGAAGGTTAGATGAAAATAATGAAAATTGTCTCAAAAATTGCTGCTCTGTCAGTTTTACTTGTATCCTTTAATGTAAGCGCTGAAGATCATATAGTTGCTGCTGGCGCGACCAATTTTACTCCCATGCATTTATTTGTACAGCCTGGTGATACTGTCCAATGGATCAACATGACCATTCATGACACTCAATCAATGGACGGTCTCATCCCGGAAGGTGCAGAGCCCTGGAAATCCAAGATTGGTCAGGAATACAAGATAACAGTGACTGCAGAAGGTGTTTATATCTACTTATGTAATCCACATTTCGCAAACGGCATGGTCGGTGCGATCATTGTTGGCGAAGCCAGTAATATGGATCAAATCCAGGCCAATGCTAAAGGTAGAGAGAAGGGCGTTATCTTTAAGCTGAAGAAAAAGCTTGACGCAAAATAAGTGAAGATAGCCACTCATCCAATAAATATGACTAACTTTTTCCTTAAGTATTCAAAACTATCAGGGCGAACATTGTTCGCCCTGATTTCGGTTTTAAGCCTCAGTTTTACAATTAATAGCACCTTAGCAGCAGAATCTGCTGGGAAGGAACGACCTGTACTGAAAGTATGTGCCGATCCTGAATTGATGCCATTTTCCAATAAAAGAGAAGAAGGCCTGGAAAACAAGATTGCTGAGTTACTGGCCAAACAACTCGGGGCTGAACTCAAATATGAATGGTTTCCACAGCGAATGGGGTTTATTCGTAATACACTTCGTGCGGAAGAACAAGGCGTATACAAGTGTGATCTGGTGATGAGTGTACCGGAACATTTTGAACTGGCAGCCACAACCAAACCCTATTACGCATCTACCTATGCCATGGTATATATCAAAGGCAGAGGTCTGGATAGCGTTACAGAACCGGAGATGCTGGAAACGCTAAGCGACGAAGGTAAAGTTATCAAGTTCGGTCTGTTTGATCGTGGTCCTGCACAACTCTGGGTATTCACGCATAATATGATGGATGATATGGTTCCGTATCAGTTTCAGATAGGTGATGCCAGATTGAACCCCACCGAAATTATCCTGAATGATTTATATGACGGAAAGTTTGATGTAACCATCGTTTGGGGGCCAACAGCGGCATATTTCGCCACACAGAATAAAGATAGAGGTGAAATGGTAATAATACCTCTAGATGATGATCCAAAGTTACCGGAAATGAAATTTGTATATAACATGTCCATGGCGGTCAGATTTGGTGATAATGAATGGAAAGAACAATTAAATGGTTTGATTGATGAACATCAGGAAGATTTCAATGATATTATCAGCAGTTATGGTATTCCTATTGTAGAAATTGTACCCAAACCTGCTCCAAAAGACGACGATTAGTCGGCCACAATAATAGAATTTAGATGTGATTAAAAATGATTAAATATTTAGCACTACTAGTAGTTATTCTTCTCAGCTCATTCTCGGTTTATGCCGAACAAGCTAAAAAAGAAGATTTGAAACCACTAATTGGATCTATTGAAGATTCTGGAAGGGTTGACCCGAATGAATATGAATTCTCTAATGCCGAAAATAAACTGTGGATGGATAAACATTTATTAAACATAGAACAACCTGCGAGACTGCACTATGAATTTGTGAAGACAGGTTCTTATGAAGATGGCTTTATCGATGATGTCTATCT
>JAKZTI010000170.1:0-18776 GCA_047517145.1 Gammaproteobacteria bacterium | reverse complement strand
ATCTGGTACCGTCGCCTCATATTTAGTCACTGATTTACAAACCATCGATGACTTTGTGGGAAGTACTGTCAGCCGCTTACTGGTTGCTGTCCTGACGGTGATTGGTGTTGCAGCAATCTTACTCTGGATACATTGGCAATTGGCATTGCTCATACTGTTTGTTAATCCAGTAGTAATTTATTTCACTATGGTTCTTGGTAAGCATGTCAAGGAATTAAAGAAAGAAGAAAATTCAGCATTCGCCATCTTTCAACAAAGTCTGGTCGAGACACTGGATTCAATTCATCAAATACGTGCCAGTAATCGCGAGCGTCATTACATAATGCGAATTATTGAACAGGCAAAGGCAGTCAAGGAACAGGGTGCTGCGTTTGCCTGGAAAAGTGATGCAGCAAGCCGCCTTAGTTTTGTGATATTTCTGTTTGGATTTGATTTCTTCCGTGCTGTTGCCATGTTGATGGTGATTTTTTCAGGGCTTAGTATTGGACTTATGTTCGCTGTGTTTGGCTATCTCTGGTTCATGATGGGCCCGGTGCAGGAGATTCTTAACATACAATATGCCTGGTATAGCGCAAATGCTGCGCTTGAAAGAATTAATGTTTTGCCTGCATTACATCAGGAGCCTGAATATCGCCATATAAAAAATCCATTTGAGAACAAACATACGGTCGGGATCAGAATTGAAGATGTCCATTTTTCGTATGGAAGTAGTGATTCAGATGTTTTAGACGGGATTAATCTGGACATCACACCGGGCGACAAAATAGCTTTAGTAGGTGCCAGTGGCGGAGGTAAATCGACATTGGTACAGGTCTTGATTGGTCTATACAGTGCCAGATCAGGCATGATTTATTATGATGGTGTTCCTGTTACAGATATTGGGCTTGACGTGATTCGCGAAAACGTCGCAACGGTATTGCAACACCCTGCATTGTTTAATGACTCCATCAGAACCAACTTGACAATGGGTCGTGAGCTGGATAACGATCGTTTATGGCACGCCCTTGAGATAGCACAATTAAAAGGCACGGTAGAGGAAATGCAAAATGGTCTCGATACCATTGTTGGCAGGCAAGGCATTCGATTATCTGGTGGACAAAGACAACGATTGGCTATTGCGCGGATGGTGTTAAGCGAACCAAAAGTTGTTATTTTAGATGAAGCAACTTCGGCACTGGATGCCGAGACCGAATATCAACTACATGCCGCCCTGAGTGATTTTCTAAAAGACAGAACTACATTGATAGTGGCGCACAGATTAAGTGCCATTAAACAGGCAAGCCATGTCTATGTATTTGAAGCAGGGGTGATCAGTGAACAGGGCAGCCATCGAGAATTACTTTCACAGGATGGGCTGTATTCAAAGCTCTATGGTGTCAGACAGTCAATGAGTTAGTACAAGTAGGGTCAGATACAATTTTCCCCTTTGATTTTTAAACACTTTCTATTGAAGGAAAAGTTGTATCTGACCCTACTTATTCTTACTACTTATTCGTTAATAGAGGCATTCTTAACGAAGTTGAGAATTTTCCGACAGTTTGTCAGGTCCATTCAGTGATAACATTACCTTCGTTATCTGTAAATTTACCGATGATGATCATAATAAAATCATAAAGTGCCCAGAACCCAAGGCCACCCAGTGTCAGTATTTGTGCGATAGCAGTACCAGTCTTTCCTACATAAAAACGGTGTGCTCCGAAAATTCCCAGAAAGAAGCAAAGCAGGAACGCTGGTAATATTTTTTTATCTGTCATGATGTAATCTCCCCTTGGTTAATTGTATTACTACTAGAAACTATGTTTTCTATTAGTGCAGCAGAAATCATCGTAATATAATTAAGTAAATCCATTTCGAAGCCATGGCAATATTGATCCTGCTTTTTGCTGCCAAGCACCAGCATTCCATGCCAATCGGATTGCTGTACCGGGATGAGTGCCGTAGAACGAATTGACTCTGTTTCTCCTCTTGTTCCAAACAGTGCGTCTATATGCTCTGTCTGCAAACTGTCACATAGTGGTTTGCTGTGGTGAAACAGCTCGGTAAACATGAAAGCTAATTTTGAATTAGCTTCATGAAAACGGATGTTAGAATAGTCTTTAGATTCAATGGGTGTTTTAAACACCAGAAACAGGAAACGTTTAGCCTGATAATACTGTCTTAAACTTTTACTCAGAAGATCATTGAGTGTTTGTAACGAATCAATTTTCATTAACTGCAAAGATAAATCATGTGTTTCCTTTGCGAGCTTTCGCTGATGAGCTACATCTTCTTCTGATTTCTCGAGATTTTCATTTAAACTGGAATTTTCGTGGCGCAATAGCGCCACTTGATGTTCAATCAGCGAAGCGACATTGTCAGTAGAAGCGAGTATCCCGGGAGTGTTGTGCGGGATATTGAGTTCAGAGAGTATATCCGAGTGTTTAACAAAAAAGTCAGGATGATTGCGGAGGTACTCAATAATATCTTCAGGTGAATCAGGTAGGTCTTTGGTCAGTGCCATATCTGTATCCCTATATCTGTATTCTCAGGTCTTTATCTATCGCCTGAACGAATTTTAATCTAGAAACAAGGTGTCCTGCTCAGTCATATACAATTTTAGACTATTTTTAACAGCATTGATAACACCGCGAGAGGTAATGGTTGCCCCGCTCAGCTGATCAAATTTACCGGAGTCATCCTTTACAGCCCATTGCTCCATTGCAGTGATATCGAAAGACTGTTGTGCAAAATTTTTCAGCCAGCCCGTTTTGTCCTGATGAATATTGCCGCCCAGGCCTTCTGTCTCACGATGTGATAATACTCGTACACCAAATATTGAGCCGTCCTCAAGGATGCCAATCGATAACTGAATTGACCCGACGTAACCTGTTGCCGGGATGGGCATGAAGACTACGCCGATGGGATCGCCAGTTTTTCTTGCTCTGTAGGCATTGGTTGTTAATTCATTTCCAGAATCATCCGTATAACTGATTGCTTTCACATCGTGGTAAATATCATTATTAAAATCAGCTGTCATGACTGCAGTAATTATCTGTAATTTTTCCATTTCTATATTTTCAGAAATACGTTCCCTGGTTAGCTCATGACTAAACGATAAAATAATTGCACATAGAACTGCTAAAACACTAAATGGGATTAATTCTTTATATGAGATTTTCATGACTCAACCTTACCAAAAACGTCAGGTCTTGTGACGTTATCGATAAATGGTACCGCAGCATTCATGATCAGTACGGCAAAAGCGATGCCATCAGGATAACCACCCCAGGTTCTGATGATATAGGTCAACAAGCCGATGCCAGCGGCGTAGATAATTTTTCCACGTGGTGTGGCAGAAGCAGTCACAGGATCTGTAACAATAAAAAAAGCAGCAAGCAATGTCCCACCAGTGAACACATTAAACATTGATGAGGCATATCTTTCAGGATCATAGCCATGAAAAATGAGACTCAGTGCGAACAAAATGAATATAAAAATCAGAGGCATTTGCCATTTGATGATTCCCTTTATCATTAACCAAACCCCACCCGCGAGAAAGGCAAGGCCAATCCATTCCCAACCTTTGCCTCCCAGTGCACCAAACAAAGGTCCGCTGGAGAATTCTGAAAGCATGGCCATGCCATTGAGTTGAGATCTGGTGAATGCTAGTGGCGTTGCTCCACTCAAACTATCCAGACCTTCATGGGAGAAACCTATGAATATTATTTTAAGGCTTTCGATGATGCCGTTATCACCATTAATTATTGGCCAATAATTTAATTCAACCGGGAAACAAATCAGCACGAAGGCATAGCCTGCCATGGCAGGATTAAAGATATTGTAGCCAAGTCCACCATAAAGATGCTTAGCTATAACTATCGCAAAACAGATTCCAGATATACTTACCCACCAGGGTGCGAATGGAGTGATGGTTAAGGCAAACAACAATCCGGTAATAATGGCGCTGCCATCATACATAAAGTCACGAAGTGAGCGCTTCCTGAGGGTCAACATGATCGCCTCGAAAGCCAGAGCAAAACAAATAGCCAGTATGCAGTGCACAAGGATACCCCATCCCAGGAACCATGTGGTCACAATAATTCCCGGGACAAGTGCAAAGATCACCTGTTGCATGACCTTGTTTACTGAGGTCTCTAAATGAATATGAGGCGAACTTATTTTGCCGATGTAACTCATTTAATCTTTCTTTTTATTTTTTTTCTGTTTCATGCGTTCAACAGCGGCCCGAATATAAGATTGTTTGTCATCTCCAACTGGATTCTGATCAGGAGAAAGCGTTTTTATTTTATCAAAACGATCATCAATACGATTTAATCGCTCACTACGTGCTTCAAATTGATGGCGGGCATGTTCATATTCTGCCTGTTTCTTTTCATAAACGGCGATATCATTCTTTGCCTGTCTGTAATATTTCACCAGTGGGATATTGCTTGGGCAAACATACGCACAACAACCACATTCAATACAATCGAATAAGTGTAATGCTCGAACCTCATCAAAATCTTTTGCACGTGCATAGGCGAATAGTTCTTGTGGAAGTAATTTTGCAGGACATACATCAATACAATCGCCGCATCCTATACATGGCCTCTCTCTGCCACGATTAAATCCTGATGTAACAAGAATACTATTGGTGGTTTTAACCACGGGCATGGAGAGGTCATGTATGTATTTGCCCATCATCGGGCCGCCCATAATCACAGCTTCATCATCGCGCCGTTGATAACCGACTTGGTCGAGACAATGTTCGACCGGAGTGCCAAGCAATACCTGTAAATTACGAGGGTCTTCAACATTGCCAGATACGGTCACATAACGGGAAAGCAAGGGTTCTCCACGTGTTACGGCCCTAAAGGCCGCTGCTGCTGTCCCCACATTGTGCATGACAATGCCAATATTAATGGGTAAACCACCGGCAGGGACTTCTTTGCCTGTTAATACTTTTATGAGTTGTTTTTCACCGCCGGCAGGATATCGGGCAGGAACTGTTACCAGCTCAATATCGTCGTCAATTAAGACATTCAGGGCATCAAAGGCTTCAGGCATATCTGCTTCAACGGCAATCACACAATGTTCTGCCTGAATCGCATGTTGCAGCATGCGTGTCCCTGAAACGATATAGTCTGCTTTCTCCCGAATAATTCGATCATCACAACTGATATAGGGTTCGCATTCAACACCATTGATGATTAGTGTATCCACTGCCGTGGCTGTGCCTTCATTTAGTTTTACATGTGCCGGGAAACCCGCACCACCCATACCGACCATACCTGCTTCGCATATCAAGCGCTGTAATTTTTCAGGATCAATGGACAGGTAATCTGTCACGGGTTCGAGTTCAAACAAGGCATCATCGCCATCCGGTTCGATAATGATACAGGGCACCTGTTCTGATTTTTTGTGTATGGATTGACAGCTGCCTATATCCAGAATTTTTCCTGAGGTACTGGCATGCACAGGCACGCTGATGTAGCCACTGGCCTGTGCTATTTTTTGTCCCTTAAGCACAGTATCGCCTTTTTTAACGATGGCTTCGGAAGGTGAGCCAATGTGCTGTTGTAGTGGCAGGATGATCCTATCGGGAAGAGGCGTTCTTAAAGATTCTTTACTGTTTGTCAGTTCCTTGTATGTTTCGAGGTTCAATCCCCCCGGGAATGGATGCAGCTCCCTGTTTTCTTGTATGAGTGCCATTTATTTAACCTATTGCCGCTTGCATACTGATGCAATCCATCGGGCAGGGTGCAATACAAAGTTCACATCCTGTACATTCCTCAGCAAGCACAGAATGCATTTGTTTGGCGGCACCGAGTATGGCATCTACCGGACAGGCCTTGATACATTTCACACAACCGATGCAAAGTGTTTCATCTATCAGGGCAATGTGTTTCTCTTTCTCCAGGCCATTTTCAGGATTAAGAGGTTTGACTTGACGACCTAATAAACTAGCTATTGTTTTTATAGTTTCTTCGCCACCAGGTGGGCATTGATTGATATCGGCCTCACCACGAACAATAGCTTCTGCATAAGGTCGACAGCCAGAGTAATTACATTTGCCACATTGGGTTTGTGGCAAGGCAGAAAGGATATCTTCAAACTTGTCTTGTTGCGATGTCGATTCGGGAAATCTGGAAACAAGAAAACCACTTATCAGCGCCAGCAAAAGGATAATTAGAATGCCGAGCATCTATTTAATAAGTCCTGAGAACCCAAGGAATGCCATTGATATTAGTCCTAATGTAATCAGGGTGATGGAAGGCCCTTTTAATGGTGCCGGGACATCGGCCATTTCCAATCGTGTATTGATGGCCGTTAGCAGGGCAAGCATAAGTGCGAAGCCAATCGCCGTACCCAAACCAAAGATGAATGAATAAAATAAATTGTTGTCCTGCTGTTGATTCAAAAGCAGTGTGCCAAGCACTGTCACGTTTACGCCTGCGAGTGGTAGAAATATTTCCGCACCGCTTTTGCCGAAAGGCCTGGTCCATAGCCTAAGGCCGTAAACAATTATTATGATTAACATGACAAACACAAGGGTTTGTAAATATTGTAACTGTAAGGGGATCAAAATTAATTGTGTCGTTGCAGAAGCGACGACAGTCGTTAATGGTAATAGAATGAGCATAATGTATGAGATACCACGAGCTACATCACGTCTTTGAATTGATACTAAAGCAGGGTCAGTGCCGATAACATGAGCAACAACGATGTTATTAACAAGCGCAGAACTAATCAGAACAAGAAAAATTTCCTCCATTCATCTATTTTACCCTGATTCTATTTTATTCTCATTTCACTTTCATTCCGGGCGTTGCGCCTTCATCCGGACCTAAAATAAATAGATCGTCCCCGCCCGGCCCTGCGGCCAGCACCATGCCTTCAGAAACACCAAAGCGCATCTTACGTGGCGCTAAATTAGCCACCATCACCGTATACCTGCCTTCGAGATCCTCGGGCAAATAAGCTGACTTGATTCCAGCGAAGACATTGCGTGTTTCACCGCCGATATCCAGAGTTAACTGAAGTAGCTTATCTGCGCCTTCAACGTGTTCGGCCTTGATGATTTTTGCAATGCGCAGATCGATTTTGGCAAAATCATCGATTGAGATAATATCAGCAATGGGAGCATCTGCTAATGGGCCACTTGCATTATTTTGTGTTGCTGCTAAATCTTCTTTGCTGTCATCTATCATGGCGTCTACACGCTCCTTTTCAACACGTTTCATTAAGTGAGTGTAAGGTTTTATTTGATGGTTTATAAGGATTCGTAAACAATCATCCCAATTCTGAGGAGGTAAGTTTAGTAATTCTTCAACTTTACTTGCAGTTATTGGAAGTATTGGTTTTAACAATACCGTAAGGCTTCGGAATGCATTCAACGCGACCGTACATATTTCATGCAACTGTAATTTAGCTTCCTCATCTTTTTTCTTTGCTAATTCCCATGGCTTATAAAAATCAATTGTTTGATTAATAAAATCTGCAATCCGGGATATTTCTCTGACCGCTTTTGAATAGTCTCTTTGTTCATATGATGTACGAATACTGATTAAAGAATTATAAATATTTGAGAAAACGTCTATCGCTGGACCAGTAAACAACTCTCGATCATAATTTTTCGTAATATCGTCATAGGTGTTATAAATTTCAAAATCTCTATTTGCCCATTTGTTTCCAAGTCGGTCGAGAGGAAAATTTGTCTTCTTGGTAATGTCAGCTAATTGACCCTCAAAATATTTTTCAATAAATCCTGTGCAGCGAGATACAATATTTATGTATTTACCAATTAGATCACTATTCACTCTTGCAACAAAATCCTCCAGATTGAGATCCACATCTTCTAAAGAACTGTTTAGTTTTGCTGCATAGTAATAACGTAACCATTCAGGGTTCAAATGCTTTAGATACGTTTCAGCTTTAATAAATGTACCGCGTGATTTTGACATCTTTTGTCCATCGACTGTCAGGAAGCCATGAATGAACACTGCATTAGGTGTGCGAAAGTTACTGCCATATAACATGGCTGGCCAAAACAGGCAGTGAAAATACATAATATCTTTACCAATGAAATGATACAGTTCTGTCTCACTGTCTTTTTTCATGAATTCATCAAAATCTATATCAACCCGTTCACACAGTTGCTTGAAACTGGCAAAGTAACCAATCGGTGCGTCCAGCCATACATAAAAATATTTGCCGGGTTCATCTGGAATTTCAAAACCAAAATATGGCTTATCACGGGAGATATCCCATTCCCGTAGGCCTGTCTCAAACCATTCATCCAGTTTGTTTGCAACTTCATTTTGTAGATGACCTGCCCGCGTCCATTTTTTCAGCATGTTTTCAAAATTGGGCAACTTGAAGAAGAGATGTTCGGATTCTTTTTCAATAGGTTGGCTGCCACTCACCGCAGACACTGGATTAATTAAATCGGTTGGACTGTATGTTTTGTTACAGACTTCACAGCCATCACCATATTGATCCTGTGCATGACAATGAGGACATTCACCGCGAATAAAGCGATCTGGCAGAAACATTTCTTTTTCAGGATCATAGGCCTGTTTAATGGTGCGCTTGGAGATATGTCCGGCATCACGCAGACGCTCATATATCAAATTGGATAAATATCGATTTTCTTCAGAATGCGTAGTGTGGTAATTATCAAATTCGATGGCAAAATCAGCGAAATCCCGCTGATGTTCATCGGAGACACGCGCGATCAATTCTTCCGGTGTAATATTCTCCTGCTGGGCACGCAGCATAATCGGCGTGCCGTGGGCATCATCCGCACAGACGTAATAGCATGTATGCCCCTGCATTCTCTGAAATCGTACCCAGATGTCCGTCTGAATATATTCCACCAGATGGCCTATATGGAGTGAGCCATTGGCATAAGGCAAGGCACTGGTAACAAGTATTGTTCTCTGTGTGTCAGTCATCATTAAGTCTTGGGTGAATACCTTAAGTTTAAAACTTCATGAAAAATAGCGGGGTAAGTTACCATTATTGAGGTTTAGGGTGAAGCTAAAGACACGAAAGGGTAAAATCGCCACCCGACAATATATTTGATAGAAAAACACCAACAGGAGCTGAAAGTAAAGAATGACCGATATCACACGAGAAAGCATCGAAACACAACTTAAAAGCTATATAGAACCTTGTCTGGGGCAGGATTTGGTCTCAGCAGGGGTTATCAAGGATATTGAAATAAAAGGTGCTGATGTTGATTTGACCTTGTCATTGGGATTCCCAGCCGAGGGTTATCATGAAATATTAACCAGGGCATTGCAGGATGAGCTCAGTGGCATCTCGGATATTGGCAATGTTTCGATACAGATCGAAACCAACATCACCTCGCACTCGGTGCAGAAAGGTGTGCAAACCTTATCCGGGATAAAAAATACCATTGCCATAGCCTCGGGCAAGGGTGGGGTTGGGAAATCAACCACATCAGTGAATCTGGCGCTGGCATTACAGGCAGAGGGCGCCAGGGTCGGCATTCTGGATGCCGATATCTATGGACCAAGCCAACCCAGGATGCTGGGTTGTAGTGGTAAACCCGATTCTGCCGATGGTAAAACCATAGAACCCAAGTTGTCTTATGATATTCAATCCATGTCGATTGGCTATCTGGTCGATGAGGAGACACCCATGATCTGGCGTGGGCCGATGGTTACAGGCGCGCTGGAGCAATTGTTATCCGATACTAACTGGAAGGATCTGGATTATCTTATTATTGACCTGCCACCGGGTACCGGTGACATACAATTAACGCTATGCCAGAAGATCCCGGTGAGTGCAGCCATCATTGTCACAACGCCTCAGGATATTGCCCTGTTAGATGCACGCAAAGCACACAATATGTTCGAAAAAGTGGATGTGCCAGTGTTGGGCATCATTGAAAATATGAGTACGCATATTTGTAGTCAATGCGGTCATGAGGAACATATCTTTGGTGCTGGCGGCGGTGAACAAATGTCGAAACAATACGGTATAGATTTGTTGGGGTCTTTACCTTTAGACATCAGGATCAGGGAAGGGGTAGATGAGGGGAAACCTACTGTTGCGATTGAACCTGATTCGGATATCTCTTTGCTCTATCGTGACATTGCCAGAAAATCATCGGCAAGACTTTCGCAGATGGCAAAAGATTATTCAGGTAAATTTCCAAAGATTGTGATCGAAAATAATTAAATAGGAAAAAAACGTGACAGTTAAATCAGACAAATGGATACGCCGCATGGCAGAAAATGAAGGCATGATTGAGCCATTCGAATCAGGCCAGATCAAGGAAAATGGATCAGGCAGAATCGTCTCCTATGGTACGTCCAGTTACGGCTATGATGTTCGTTGTGCCGCGGAATTCAGGATCTTCACCAATATTAATTCAGCCGTTGTTGATCCCAAGGATTTTGATTCGGACAGTTTTGTTGATGTGAATTCAGATGTTTGTATTATTCCCCCAAATTCATTCGCTTTGGCAAGGACCGTCGAATATTTTCGAATACCGAGAAATGTGTTGACTATTTGTCTGGGTAAATCAACCTATGCTCGTTGCGGAATCATTGTTAACGTCACACCGTTAGAGCCGGAATGGGAAGGTCATGTCACACTGGAATTTTCAAATACCACACCGTTACCTGCAAAGATATATGCTAACGAAGGTGTTGCGCAGATGATCTTTTTTGAATCAGATGAAGTCTGTGAAATTTCCTATAAAGATCGTGCTGGCAAATATCAGGGACAGACGGGCGTGACACTTCCTAAAACCTAGGATGTGAAACTTGGCAGATGGAAAAAGCGTACCGTGTTACAGTTTTTGTTCCTCCAGCTCAGCTCGAAGAGGTGCTTGCCTCAATCGCCAAAATTTTACCTGAAAACGATAGTAAATATAGCGAAGGTTTTTGGTGGTCGGCACCTGGAACCGAACAGTTTAGACCGCTTGAAGGATCGAACCCCGCATCGGGGTCAATTGGTGAACTGAGTCGAATAGATTCGATTGAGTTGAAATTTCTTCTGCCAAGAGACACAGAACTATTGAATCAGGTCATCGACGATGGAATTCGCCCTGCTCATCCATGGGAAGCACCAGTCATTACCGTAGATAAATGTCGTATCGCTGGAATTTCCCCGGAATCGAAAGAATCGAAAAACTGATTTTCATTTAACCCTCGTTTGATCTACGTTTTACTCTTATCATTGTCGCTATGAAATATTTGCCAATCTTTTATGATTTATCTGAACGTCCCTGCCTTGTAGTAGGGGCTGGAGAAATTGCCGCGCGTAAGGTTCGGCAGTTAAGAAAAGCAGAGGCCAGTATCACCGTTATTGCACCCGAAATTTGTGATGAGTTACAAGGCCTGGCAGATAACAAAGATATACAGTACATCGCCGAGCGATTTTCTGAAGAAATACTCCATGACAAAATGCTGGTAATTGCTGCGACCAATGATGAGGAAGTAAACAGACAAGTTTCCGAACTGGCAAAAGCAAAAAATATTCCCGTTAATGTCGTAGACAATCCTGACTTGTGCAGTTTTATTATGCCTTCCATTGTTGATCGCGATCCGGTGCAAATTGCGATTTCGACAGGAGGCGCATCTCCTGTATTGGCACGTCTGCTTCGGGCAAGGCTGGAAACATTAATTCCTGCATCCTATGGCCGGTTGGCACAGTTGATGGGCAAATTCCGCAAACATGTCAGACAACGTTATCCTAAGATGCGGGAACGACGCAGATTCTGGGAGCATGTCCTGCAAGGCCCTGTGGCTGAGATGATGTATGCCGGACAGGATAAAGCGGCCATGAATGCTTTAGAGAAAACATTAGATGAAGAGGACCCGGTCATTGATAAGGCTGGAGAAGTTTATCTGGTTGGCGCAGGGCCTGGCGATCCCGATCTGTTAACCTTCCGCGCATTAAGATTAATGCAACAGGCCGAAGTCGTGCTATACGATAGATTAGTTGCGCCAGCGATTGTTGATCTGTGTCGTAAAGATGCTGAACGTATCTATGTCGGTAAAAAACGTGATCAACATACTTTTCCACAAACAGAGATTAACCAGTTATTAGTGGATCTGGCCAAACAGGGTAAACGAGTATTAAGACTTAAAGGTGGTGACCCTTTTATCTTTGGTCGAGGCGGAGAAGAAATAGATTTACTGTCTGCTGAAAATATTCCTTTTCAGGTGATTCCCGGAATTACTGCTGCCTCTGGTTGCGCAAGTTATGCGGGGATCCCTCTAACGCATAGGGATTATGCGCATACCTGTGTGTTTATTACCGGTCACTTGAAGGACGGCAGTATGGATATGAACTGGGATACTCTGATTCAACCCAGACAAACGATTGCAGTATATATGGGTGTTGTCGGTCTGGAAGTGCTGTGTCGTGAGCTTATAGCACGAGGGATGTCTGAAACGATGCCAGCGGCGCTGATTCAGCAAGGCACAACACATAAACAAAAAGTATACATCAGTGACCTGGGAAGCCTGCCTGACATCCCCAAGCAACATGATATTAAACCACCGACAATGATTATTATTGGTGAGGTGGTTAAATTACATGAAAACCTTTCGTGGTTTGATCCTCATGAATGATGCAGGCCAGGTGACCACAAGAAAACAGGAAAGGCCTCCCAAACCAAGGGAGCCGGATCTATCTGAATGTTGCCAACGTAACTGTATGAACTGTGTCTTCGTTTATTATGAAAGAGCGTTGGAACGCTGGAAAAAGAAAGTCGAAGAGTTCGAGGCAAATTCTTCGTCTTAGTAATGCGGTGGTTTTTCATCAACGGGATATTCTGGGTCCCCCTGTTCTGCCAGGCTGTTATATCTCAAGCTTAGCGACTTCAGTGCCTCTTCCAGTTGATCCAGTTTTAACTGTTGTGAGTGAACTGTCTTATTGAGTTCCTGAATCAGGTCTTCCTGATAGGCGAGTTTTGTTTCAATATCAATGAGTCGATGATTGTCCATATTTTATCTATTGCCTGTTAACTACATTTACAGAAGCTTGCAGTGCCTCGATTCGTTTCTCCAAAGGGGGGTGGCTCATGAACAGGCTTTTGAGTCCGCCGCCAACGCCGCCTGAAATTCCAAAAGAAGAAAATTCTCCAGGCAAGTCTTGTGGATCGTTTACAGTTTGTAAGCGTTTTAAGGCCGCAATCATTTTTTCTTTGCCAGCAAGTTCAGCAGCCCCGGCATCAGCATGAAATTCACGCCAACGGGAGAACCACATAACGATGGTACTCGCGAGTATGGATAGTACGATCTGCGCAATAATGGAGGTGATGTAGTAACCAGGTCCCACACCTCGTTGCGTTTTGAACACAACACGATCAACAAGGAAACCGACAATGCGTGACAGAAAAATAACAAAGGTATTTACCACACCTTGCATCAATCCCATGGTGATCATATCGCCATTACTCACATGGCTAACTTCATGAGCGAGCACGGCTTCGACTTCATCTTTTGTCATGTGTTGAAGCAGGCCTGTGCTTACTGCAACCAATGCATTATTACGATTAATCCCGGTAGCAAAGGCATTAGGCTGAGGAGATTCGAATACGCCAACTTCAGGTGTACCAATTCCAGCCTGCTCGGCCTGTCGCTGAACCGTGCCAAGCAACCATTGCTCGTCCTGATTATTGGCTGTTTCAATCACATGAACGCCCATGCCTCTTTTGGCTGACCATTTGGAGATTGCGAGTGAAATGAAGGAACCGCTAAAACCAATTACGGCAGACATGACCAGCAAGGCATTAAGGTTCAGGTCAACACCGTTGCTATCCAAAATGCCTCCGATTCCAAAAACCTGGAATACGATACTAATCAAAACCAGTACAGCGGCATTGGTCGCCAGAAACAGGGCAATACGCATCATGTTATTTATCCTCCAATAAAGACTATATATTTCCAAGTAGTTTGGGTATGTGTCATAGTATATTCTGTTTGTCAGACATCATCATAGGAAGTCATAACAATCATCAAGGTACTCACCAACCATGAGTAAAACTACACCCATCCCGCAAGGTTTCCTGAAAAATCCAATTCACCTGCTGGCACTGGGATTTGGTACAGGTTGTGTGCCGAAAATGCCCGGCACCATAGGCACGTTAGTGGGTATTATATTTTATTTACCCATGTCTAATCTATCCTGGCCTGTTTATATCGGCGTCACCGTTACCTTGTTTTTGTCAGGTATCTGGCTGTGTGAAGTGACTGCGAATCATCTGGGTGTGCATGATCATGGTAGCATTGTCTGGGATGAGATCGTTGGTTTCCTGATCACAATGACCATGGTTCCTCCTGACTGGCGGTTTGTGCTACTGGGCTTTGTCTTATTTCGTTTGTTTGATATCTGCAAACCGTGGCCGATTAATTGGCTGGATCGCAAGGTTTCAGGTGGTTTGGGAATTATGCTGGATGATGTTTTGGCGGGGATTTATGCCTTAATAATACTTCAAATAATCGTTTATTTATTATAGTGTTATGTCTGGTTTAAAAAATATGGTTTAAATATGCGATTTGGCCAAAAGTTCAATTTACTTATATTCACTGTCTGTGCTTTTTTCATAGCGCCGACGGCTTATGCAGATATTTATAAATACACAGACAAACGCGGTCGCGTGATCCTGACTGATACCCCGAAAAATAGTAAATACGTCAAACTGGTAAAAACATGGAAAGGTTGGGTGCCGTTGAAAACAGGCTCCATAAGATATAAAAATCTTGAGAAAAACAGGAAAAAACATTCAGGTACGATCAATGTCATTGCCGATCGCTACAAATTGCCGAAGTCTCTTATTCATGCGGTGATCACTGCGGAGTCGGCCTATGACTCTGAGGCTGTTTCTCGTGCAGGTGCGGTAGGGTTAATGCAACTCATGCCCGGTACTGCAAGACGCTATGGTGTTAAGAACAGACGCAATCCTTACCAGAATATTAGAGGTGGCTCACAGTATCTTCGTGATCTATTAGTCTTGTACGACAACAATTTGAAACTGGTTCTGGCAGCTTACAATGCGGGAGAAGGTGCTGTTAAGAAGTACAACAACCAAATCCCTCCCTATAAAGAAACCCAGAACTATGTGAAGAAGGTGATTGCTTATTACAACAAATATAAGCAATCAATGGGTTGATCAAATATAGTCGGTGATTAACTAGAGAGATTATTCAGGTGGAAATTCTGCGATCATTTGTGAAATCGCCTGATCAATCAATTCTTCCCTGTTCTTCTTTTCGACAACTACCGCTTCTGCATATCCTATCCAGACCAGGTAACCTGTTTCCATATTCATGATGTTTAATATGATTGTGCCCACCTTCATATTTTTGATATTAGGAAGACTTGCAATATGAGTTTGACTAAGTCTGTTTTTTCTTACCTGAGAAGAAAATTCTTCCAGTGAATTCTGCACTCCACTGGACTTGATAATAACTTCGTAATCTACACCAAAGCTTGCACTACCATCAAATGCCTGCTGGTAGCCCTTGGCTGCCAGATTTTTATTAACAACTGATAAAAAATACTCATTAATATCCGGATCGACAGAAGCGTAATAATCCCTGGACGAATCTTTTCGTTTTATCCATTGATATTTATCATTGAGCTGACTGAAGTCAAATTTCTTGTCATGTCGCACCTTGACATCGAGTAAGGCGTATGAAAATAATTCTACGCTCATTATCTTAATCAGACAGTAGTTTTGCATTGCGCATGATAAAGATTGGTAAGATTTCCGGTGTCGGTGTGCATTCAATGTGCTGTATATTGCTATAGGGAATTACGTATAAAGTTCCATTAGCCTCTATCGCCATGGCTGAACGGGAAAGTGCCTGTTCAATATCTCCACTCATTCCCATTTCCTTTGCCGCTGTTAACTCAATTTCAAATTTTAGCGGTTCACCGTGTATCCGGTAGATGGTCATAATCGGCCTGTTTTTATCGTTCATATCCTTAATTCACACTTCAGCGATGTTCAAAAGAGTTTTGCGTCGGCATTTTCCTGAACCTTCCAGCCCATCTTTTGCAGAGATTCACGAGCCAGATCACTTGCAGTTCCTGATATCAAGAGATGTCTTTCGTTAACCCCTTTCATCATGGCAACGTTCTGTGTCGCTATTCTGATAACCGCTGCAATCCCCTTGGTCCACAATAAATGATCCAGGGGGACGTTAAAGACGATATCGCCGTTTTTAGTCATACCTGCAGAGGTTGAGCCAACCGCTACGAAACTGGTGATAGGCTGAATCCTGGCATTGTAGGCCGCATACATCTCGGCCTGTCTTTGGCGGAAAAAAGCCATATCTATATTATCAGTCAATGTTGCAAGCTTGATGTATTGATCACGCCCGGCCGTTTTTGACATATTAAAAAGCGCTTCCACCAATAGTGTTTGTTCCCTGGGGGTGTATATACCGTTGGCAATAAATAAGTCGGCAACATCTTTATTAACACCCATTGAGTCTAATCTCTCTCTGTTCATTGTGCGCAGATCAGCAGGTGATTTATCCCAGTAAACAAGGTTGGTCATCATCTTGGTACCGCCTGCTACTGATACAGCCGCGCCAGCTCCTCCGGGAACGGCCATCAACAAACCGCTCATGACTAATGTGCCGGTACCGCCTGCACTGGACAGTTCATTCAATTCTTTCTGTAGAATTTCATTATGTGAATAGACATCAACACCAAGTTTGTAGCCAATTTCCCGTTTGGCCTTGGCATATCCCAGCAGGCTCCCCATACGACTACCTTCACTATCGCTGCGAGAACCGCCGAACATATTTTCACCTGCTCGGGAAAAAAGCTTGCCGACACCAGAAACCGTATCACCGACAGTGCCAATAGGGTCCGTAATCAGATCTCCGGCACCTTCAACGACAGCGCCTGCTTTATTTTTCATTCCCTTGGCGAATTCATCCGAACCCTGTATCTCTTTCATCTTTGCAACTGCATTCACTTCATGGATATATTTCATGAGTTTTGCAGTGGATGTTACTTGTACATCACCATATTCACTATGCAGTGTATAGAGATTCAAATAAGCATCATTTACAACCTTTTCATCTACCTGATGATGCGATCCCTTCACTACATCAGGCGCCAGGATTTCTGAAGCCTTCAATATTATGGGTGATTCGTATCTTGGTGCCGCATAAGCTGGTAGTGAAACGATCAAAAAGCCAGCAACAACGCAAGATAACCTTCGAAATATTTTATTCATTATATTTTTACTCGTTAGTTTTGTTTTATGATTTGTGTACCATCTACCCTGAACCATAGCTAATTAACTATGGGACAGTAATTTCTACTTCTAATACCGTCTTGGTGCCGATGTCAGTTTTCATTAAGCGCTTGAACTTACCCTTGCCGGTTGCATTGGCCCACTTACCGCTTCCGCCAATGACATCAAAAGAACCTTTTGACTTGCCGTCTGTTGTTTCAGCCGCATTTCCTTTAAAGTCAAAACTGTCTTCATCATTCTGTTTTAGATTGCAGTAGAAATCCGTTGACGTAGAATTATCAGCTTTTTGCAGTCCCATGCCTGTGCAAACCAGCGTGCCCAAGGTCGGGGGGTTATCAGAAAGTGCAACGATGCCCGCGACTTCGATAGCCAGGACGGCATCGCCATTTCCGAGAGGCATCAGATGTTTGACTGGACTGGCATAAACCGTGCCAGTGTACTTTGTAGTCTCTGCTGCGTGCAAAGGACAAGAAATAAGAACCAGACACGCTATTGCAGGTCTCAGTAATATGTTTATTTTTTTCATTGAAGCTGAACTCCTGTCAACTGAGTTGATCATTTAACGGTGTAATTGCGAGAAGACATGCACACTGCATATGCACTGCGATAGCCATTGCTCGCCTGTGCGATCTGTTGATCGTATGCTCGCTGCTGTTCATATTGTTGTTGCCTTTGCTGTTCTTGCCAACGGGCTTCTTCTGATTTTCTACTTGATCGTTTTGCGCCACCAAATAAACCACCAGCCAGGGCCCCTATTGCGGCACCCTTGCCCGCATTACCAGCAATGGCACCGCCAATGGCGCCAAGGGCAGCTCCCCCTGCAGCATCTTTCATGACACCACCTTCACCAGTCTCACCGCTACCAAAATAACCACTGGAACCCGAAGGGGGTGACGAATAATAGGTTCGTGGTGGTGGTTGAGCTATGGTTGGGTCATAACCGGTTTCTATGACTGCCCAGTTATGACAATAGAATTTATCCTTATTTACCTGCTCCTGAGATTGTCCTTTTGTTGGGTAAGCGAAGGTTCCCCCGCCTATCCCACCTCCAGAGGCCGATCCCATACCAATCAGCAAAACAATACATGATGATATTAAAAGATTTACTGAAGAGTGAAGATTGAATGATTTCATTTTTCTCATTGTTCCTGAAAGTAAAAAGTTATTTTGTATAAGCGATAATTCCCTGAGAATGACTAAAGTATATAAAATGATTTATTTTACTACTAGGCTATTGCTGCTCTTCGTTCAGCCTTGATCATCATTCTTTTGTCAGGCTCGTCTTCGAGATGACCACTGAGTGTCATTTCATCTCCATCTATGCGCCCAGTAAAAATCAGCCTGACCTCATTTGCTGTTCCAAAGACACCTGCGACAATTTCGTTATACTTTGTGGCATTAATGGTCAGGGAGATACCTGCATCACTTTCTTCATAGGTGCCAACAAAGTAGTAGGAAATTCCCCCACCGTAAATTCTGTTGTTTGTTAGAACAAGAATCCCACCGCGATGGATTTCTTCGCTTACTTGAA
>JAKZTI010000169.1:0-13663 GCA_047517145.1 Gammaproteobacteria bacterium | reverse complement strand
CAGGAAGATGTCGATATTATTTATTTGAAAGATGCTTCACAGGGTGCTTTGGGCGCAGTGGCTACAGAAGTCGCACAGAAAGTCGTGGAGTTTGTCTCAGGTCAATGTCTTGTCAGTGCGACCATTGGTGATTTGCCTATGCAGGCAACACTTATCGGTAAGGCGATTGCTACGATGGCATCAACAGGGGTCGATATTATTAAAGTCGGTGTCTTCGATGATTTGACTGATGAGGTGGTTGCTTCTCTGGAACAACAAGCGATTAAGGGTGCAAATGGCATTAATGGCAAACAATTTACCATCGTCATCGTGTTTTTTGTTGATAAGGGTCTAGACTCAGAGAAGATGTCTGATTTGGCCAAGGCCGGGATTAGAGGAGTAATGTTGGATACCGCCGACAAAACGAAGGGAAATTTAAGAACGCATATGCAAGATCAAGAAATACAGGATTTTGTAACCCAGGCAAAATCATATGGTTTACTGGCAGGGCTTGCCGGTTCATTGAAGGCTTGTGATATTGCGCCTTTACTTAAATTAGATCCAGATTATCTAGGTTTTCGTGGTGCCCTTTGCAAGGACCAATTACGCATTCAATCGCTGGATAATTCTTTCGTTCGAAAAATTCGTTGTTTAGTTACAGATGCAAAAGGTGATTCAATCAGAGTAGGGGCGAGTTTCCAATAATCCTAAGTTACGATCCTGACATAATTATATGCTCCAGGATTCAGGCAATAATTGAGAGGTATTTTAAATGGCACAGTGGCGAAAAAAAGAGAAAGATGCGACCTATAGTGAGGAAGAAATTGAATCACGTTTAAATGATGAGTTACCAAATTGGTATTACGAAGCCGGATGGATACGCAGGAAATACAAAACCAGTGGCTGGAAGGGAACCCTGATGGTGATCAACACGGTTGGCCACCTTGCAGAAGTAGCCTTTCATCATCCTGATCTCACAGCATCCTATGCATTTGTTATTGTGAAGTTAATGAACCATGCCGCCAAAGGCGTGACGGACAAGGATTTTGAATTGGCAAAGAAGATAGAAGAAGTGGTGCAATGGCAACCAGGTGTCGATGAAGACAGTGCGCTTGAAGGAACACCGGATGATCCCAGATTCAAGTATATAAAATATGATTGAAAAGGGTAATGCTGCTGCTTCGATTATGCGCCAGCCCAATTCATGGCGAACTTAACAAGTAGTATGATATGTACTATAAAAAATATGGTTATTATTATTCCGACAATGATGAATTGGTAGGCTTTGCCATATTTAAACTGTCGCTCACGATTTTTTTCACTCTGAACACCAATAAACATGGCGATGACACCCTGAAACACTTCCCATAGTGCAAGCGTTTCCTCTTCATCTTGTTTTGTTTCTATTTCATTCATATAAAACCTTTTCTAAACTCTATAAAGTAATCTCAATATTGTAACTGTAATTTTTAACTTGAAGAAGTATCGTTGTCTGGTCTGTCCATGCTTGTATTATCAATGATGGACCCTTCGCCTCTGAAGTGTGGTGGCCATGAGGATGTATGGCGGGCATTATCGGGGACTGATGATATTAGCCACTGTTCTAATTGAGAAAGCACATTTGCATCTTTAGCAATTCGATATTTACGGCTATGGATACATTCTCTATCGCCGTACTCGCAGGTATTTTCATTAGTGCCACCGCAAGCACCATTGGCCAGGCCTTTAGGGCAAGTTTCGGGGCAGATATATTGTGTCTCTGCCAGGCGGCACATGCCACAGGTTTCACAACCAAATAAGGGTGCTTTGATAAGCCATTCTATTCGTTCCAGTATTTTATCTGCTTTACTATGTCGTTTGATATTCTTGACCAAACCACTGAGAACCTTTGCACCGAGGCCTCGATCAAATAGAAAACTATGGCTCCATTTCATTGTGCGATATTTGATTCGATCTTTGAGTGGTGCATGACTACTGGGTCGGTTAATCATATGGCTAGACATGTACCAGGCCTTGCCAGGGACAGGATTTGCACTAAATCCTTTTGGCAGGGTAAAGGCCTCTTGCCATGCCTTGTTCCAGCTGACTCTGTCCGGACATTTCTTGGCAAGATAATCGATTTGCTTTTGTAGCGTCATCAATTGATCAACTGTGTGTATCGCCGTGAGTTGCACACCAGAATAACCAAGCATTCTCAATCCTAGAATTAGTAGAGCAGTTCTTCTTAATACCCGTGCAGGCGCCTGTTCTGAAAATAATTCAGTTTCTCGCTGTAGAAACTCGTGAAAAGAATCTGTAATCGTTACACCGGCGAGTTGATGCTTGCGGATGTAACGTGATCTTGCTGCCGTTAATGCCATCACATTTGCAACCATGGGTACACGGTAATCACGCGTATCCATCCAGAACAAGGCTTCTTCAAATTTTTTAATATCAAATCCAATCTGTGTGATGATGAAATCAGTTCCGGCATAGATTTTTTTGCCTAGTTTTAAATATTGCGCCATGGCTTCTTCTTCCCTGTATTTAAACGGGTTAAGTGCCGAGGCGATGAGCAAATCAGGGTAGTTATCCTTGGCCAGTTTAATGGCAGCAACAGACTCAAGAAAACGTGGACGTCTATCTGTAGGGGGTGTTTTAAGTTTATCCCCTGTTAGAAGCAGTATGTTTTCCAGTTTTGCCGCATTCATTGCTTCAAGCGATGACTCAAAGTCGGTGATGGATCTATCTTTACCAGACCAATGTACCAGTGGTTGAGTCCCTGCATGATCACGGATGTGCTTTGCCATCATGACAGGATCAGGATCATTATCTGAATGCACACGGTCGGTGACTGAAAAACCCGCAACTTCAGGTCTTCTGGCCAGGGCTCTAACAAAGGAATCTACAGTGACCAGATCATCATTAAGTACATGATCTGATGAGGCAACAAATTCTATGGTCCAGAAAAAACGACCTTTTCTAAGAGCATTACGAATTTCATTTTGAGGCCGGAATACTCCTGCAAGATAATCTGCCGATATTGCCATTGCACAGGGTACGTTATTTTATGATGGTCGCGTCCAATTTCCAGATTTGCCACCTGATTTCTCAAGCAAGCCGACTGACTCAATCGTCATGCCACGGTCAATGGCTTTACACATGTCATATATGGTTAGTAATGATGTTTGCACTGCTTGCAAGGCCTCCATCTCAACACCAGTTTGTCCTGTGGTCTCAACATGTGCCTGACAATAAACAGTATTCTCAGCAGGGTTTAATTCCAGAGTGATCTCTATATGAGAAAGTGAAAGGGGGTGACATAAGGGAATCAAGTCTGCCGTTTTTTTTGCCGCCATAATACCTGCCACTCGGGCAATGCCTAATACATCTCCTTTCTTATGTGTGCCAGATTCAATCTGTTGCAGGGTCTTGGTTTGCATACGGATAGAGCCATCTGCAATTGCGATACGGTGTGTCGAGGATTTCTCGCCAACATTGACCATATGGGCTTCACCTTTTTGGTTAAAATGCGTTAATTTATTCATAGTTATAATTATTCTTCGTAGCACTAGTGGGTAATACTAGTGGAGTAGTATAATAGTATGCCTGACAATACAGATTTACAGGACATTTTAACCAAATAATATGAAGATTACCGTCAAATATTTCGCCAGCTTGCGTGAACAAATAGGTAAGGCTGAAGAACTGCTTACACTCAGTGAAGCCACACCGATTACCGAGGTATGGAAAAATGTTTCTGGAGAGACAAAATCAGAAAATATCTTGATGGCCATCAATATGGAATATGTTAAATCTGATGCCATGGTAAAAGAAGGCGATGAAGTTGCTTTCTTTCCGCCTGTGACTGGTGGCTGATCATGCCAATCGAAATTCGATTATCATCATTTAATCCCTGGGATGAAATAAAACTTCATCAACAGAAAATGGATAAAGAAGGTCAATATGGCGCGACAGCAAGTTTCGTCGGAACCATGCGAGATTTTAATGACGGTGAAACTGTGCAAAGTATGACACTGGAACACTATCCTGGGATGACAGAGAAACATCTCGAAAAAATATGTACCGATGCACATCAAAAATGGGATTTAATTGATACCCTGATTCTGCATAGAATAGGAGAGATAGAAATTGCAGATCCCATCGTCCTGGTTTGTGTCTGGTCTGCACATCGTGCCGAAGCCTTTGAAGCCTGTCGATACATGATGGAAGATCTGAAATCAAAAGCGCCTTTCTGGAAGCAAGAGACTACCGTAGAAGGTAAACGCTGGGTTGATAAAAAGACTCATAAATAATCGCACTGCAACATTAAAAGCACGTTTGTTTTATGCATTAAATGAATTGTTTTGAGGTGTATAATTGTGCCGATACATGTTTCGCATTTTATAAATATTAATGGACTAATCAATCGTACTGATCTTATTTCCGGAGGAGAGTTAACATGGCTGCAGTAATGAAAACCACACATCATGGCGGATGCCCGCATGATTGTCCTGACACCTGTTCTATGGTGTTTGAAGTAGAGGATGGAAAATTAACTGGTGTCAGAGGTAATCCTGATCACCCCATGACTCGCGGTGGCCTCTGTGTAAAATTAAAAGATTACGAAAAACGTCATTATCATCCCGATCGCCTCTTATATCCTATGCGCCGTACCGGGCCAAAAGGTAGTAAGACATTCGAGCGTATCACCTGGGATGAGGCGCTGGATGAAATCACTGATAAATGGAAGGCCATCATTGAAGAATATGGGCCTCAGTCGATCATGCCGTATAGCTATTTAGGTAATCAAGGACTTGTTCACGGCTTGAATGGTGGTGACGCCTTCTTTAACAAAATGGGTGCGACCGTATGTGAACGCACGTTTTGTGGAGAAGGTTCCTGTACTGCCTGGTTGACAACGGTTGGTCCAACAGCGGGTCTTGATGTGGAAAGTTATGTTCATTCGAAATATATTGTTCTCTGGGCGTGCAACAGTGTGAGTACGAATCTGCATCACTGGGCAATTGTCCAGGATGCGAGAAAGAAAGGTGCCAAAGTTGTTGTTATCGACTCCTATAAATCACGCACCGCCAAACAGGCTGATTGGCATATTTGTCCAAAACCCGGAACCGATGGCGCTTTGGCGATGGCCATCATCAATAGCATTATTGAACAGGGTCTGGTTGATCAGGATTACGTCGATAATTACACCGTGGGCTATGATGAACTGGCAGAACGCGCTAAAGATAGAACACCGGAATGGGCAGCAGAAATTACCGGTGTCGCAGCTAAAGATATACGCCAACTGGCAAAAGATTTAGCCACTGAACAACCCGCCGCAATCCGTATGGGTGTGGCACTGGAACGTCATCATGGTGGCGGTCAAACCATCCGTGCAGTGACCTGTATCTCGGGATTAACCGGTGCCTGGCGTCATGTGGGTGGTGGTATAACCCAATTCCCTGTTTGGGAACACCCCTACAAATTTGATGTGATTAGTCGACCGGATTTAATTCCGGAAGGCACCCGTGTCATTAATGCCTTGCAGATAGGCCGCGCACTCACAGGCGAAATGGATCTGGATATCCCGATCAAATCGATGATGTTCTGGAATGCAAATCCAGTCACACAATCGCCGGAAACAGACAAGATTGTTGCGGGGTTGATGGATGAAGATTTATTCATGGTCTCAGCCGAGCATTTTATCTCTGATACAGCTTCCTATGCCGATATTGTCTTACCGGCGTCGATGGGTGCCGAGATGGAAGACATGATCCTGTCATGGGGACATCTTTACTTAACATACAATGAAAAATGTGTTGAGTCACCGGGAGAATGCATCCCGAATAATGAGATTTTCCGACGCCTGGCTGCGCGCATGGGCTACGAGGAAGAGAATTTCAAATGGTCAGATAGCGAATGTCTTGAGAACTATGTCGATTGGGATTCCCCGGCCTGTGAAGGTATTGATCTGGAATATATGCGTCAGCATGGTTTTGCCCGTTTGACTGTCGGCACTAAAGATGACCGTTGCCCACATAAAGAAGGCAACTTTCCGACCCCCTCCGGTAAATGTGAATTTAAGCTTGAAGGGGCAACTAACTTTATTGCGGGACCCTTCCGCCAGATGTATGAGGGTTTTCAACCGGGAGAACCACTGGATAGTTTGCCAGATTATGTTCCACCGAGAGAAAGCCCGGAATCCAACCCGGAACTGGCAAAGAAATATCCATTAAATATAGTTTCACCCAAGAGTCACGGCTTTCTGAATTCCTGTTATGCCAATATGGATCACAAGATCAAAGGCCAGGGGGAACAATTTGTTTTGATTAACGCGGCGGATGCAGAACCCAGAGGCATAAAAGAGGGTGATAAAGTTCGCGTCTTTAATGATCGCGGTGGTTTTAAGGGAGATGCCAAACTAACCGATGATGTTAATCCCGGTTTGGTTATTGCAACACTTGGCTATTGGAGGCAATTGAATGAAGGCACTGTTAATTGCATCAGTTCTGCCGAATTTGCCAATATGGGACATGCGCCGTCCTTTTCGGACAACTTGGTGCAGGTGGAAGCAGTAAGTTAATATATAACAGATATAGCTATAGGCTCAAAGAAATAGTTTTGCATTAGTATCTTAGATTTAAGCGATCCGAAGAAAGCGGCCGGTCGCATTTAGTTGATGTGCTTAAGGATTGCTATTAGTGGTTCTAAGTGTTTTTCATAGTGCTTCCATCTATTGATTGAATTTTTATAGATGGGTTGTCGAACTTGTAAATTACTTGCTGTCCTTACTGCTCGTTTGTTGTTGTAAAAATCAAGGCAGTTTTCATTCCATTCCAATCCAAGATACTCGATTAATTGCCTACTAACTATTTCTTGATTCATTACCAAATCTTCATATTGAACATCAAGTATTTCAGAGGAAAATAGGCTGCTCCAATGATCCATTAATCTTGTGTAATCCAAATAATATTGCCCTAATTCAGCTAGATCGAAGGAGTATTTGTTACCATCAGCGAAATAATTAAGAAAGATAGATGTACAAGTATCCATGGCATTGCGCTGACAATGAATGATATGCGCATGCGGAAAGAGGGTTTTGATGAGACCTATCCTCAAGAAATTATCAGGCATTTTGTCAGTAATACGAATTGCATCTTGTGAGTGATTACCTAATTCTGCGAGATACTCCGTAGAAAATCTGAGCAGAATAGAATCCTTACATAAAGATACACATTCTGGATAAGGACTCGATGCTTCATACTGTTTGGTGATTGTTTTTTCAATACGTTCAAATGATAAAAGCTCGCCAGCTCCGTGCACCTGTGGATGACTTGAGACTATCTGTTCAACCAGTGTTGTCCCGGAGCGTGGCATGCCAACAATGAATACAGGCAAATTTGAATCAGAACCATACGCAGTACTAATCTGTAGATAATTTTTTGAATAGATTTTAATCAGTCTATCTACAAAAGCAGAATGGTTTTGTGAATCATAGGTAATCGTTTTACGTATAAGAGTTTTACCCTTGAGATAGTGTTCAAACGCATTTGTAAAAGATTTACTGTCGTCAAAAATATTACCAAGAGCAAAATGATAATACATTGCATCTTTTTCTAAGATTGAGGGGCTTGCTAAGAGTTTTTCTATTATTGGTACTTGCTCTTGCCTTGGTTTTAAAACAGCTAAATTATAATGTGTCATAACAAAGTCTGGCTTAAGATTAAGGGCCTGTTCATAACTAGCAATGGCTTCTTCAACCCGACCTAGTTCATAAAAGATATTCCCCAAGTTATTGTGTGCCCCGGCAAAGTTTGGCTTTATGGCAAGTGCCCGTTCATAACATGTTTTGGCTTCATCAACCCGACCAAGTGCCTGAAGGGACAGTCCCAAGTCATTATGCACATTGGCATAGTTCGGCTTGATTACAAGAGTCTGTTTGAAATAGGAAATCGCCAAATCAAATTGGCCTATCTGATGAGCAATAATACCCAATAAATTCATTGCACTGTGATAATTTGGGTATTTTCCCAAAATTGACTTACACAAAGTTACCGCCTCTTGTATATATCCAGCCTGGTGGTTTTTAGAAGCTTCCTGCAATAATTTTGCAGCGCGTAATGAGTGTTTTTTGGATAATACTTTATTTCTTTTTACCATAGCTCTTATGCATGATAGTAATATATTTCGATTATCCTATATTTAATTGGAGAGCTATAGGCACCTGATCGACAGTAGATATTATTTCAAAAAGGCTGGACTTCAACAATAGTCCCGGGTTCAATAGAACCACTATCCATGGGCAAGATTATGAAACAATTGGCTTGTGACATGGAGCGTAAGATACCCGAGCCTTGTGCACCTGTTTTTTTCACAACCCACTGATTATTATTATCACGTTCAAGGATGCCACGTTGATATTCAACACGACCGGGTCTTTTCTTTAATTTTGATATGCAAGGTACTCGCATGGTAAATGTCTCTGTTTCTGTTTCTGCCATTAGATGTCTAAGGGCCGGTTTTACGAATTGAGAGAATGTCACCATCACAGAGACAGGATTACCAGGCAAACCGAAAAAATGAGCATCTTTTATTTGACCAAAGGCTAATGGTCTGCCGGGCTTCATGGCGACTTTCCAGAAATTTACTGTACCTGTTTCCTGTAGAATTTCTTTGACATAATCAGCCTCACCAACAGAGACACCACCCGTTGTAATAATTACATCGGCCTGTGTTGCTGCACTTTCAAAAGCTTGTTGCAGGTCTTTACGATTATCCCGAATGACACCCATATCCATGATGGTGACGTTTAGTTCAGAGAGCATGCCGAACAGCGTATATCTGTTGCTGTCATAAATATTGCCATTTTTTAATTCTTCGCCGATAGAACTTAACTCATCACCTGTCGAAAAAAATGCAATGCGTAATTTACGAGTTACTTCTACTTCACCGATACCCAATGATGCGATGACGCCAATATCTGCTGAATTTATTCGTGCACCTTTTTCTAAGACGATATCTCCAGTCGCGATGTCTTCACCTGACTGTCTTACATTGGAGCCTGGCCTGGTCTCTGAATCAATCAGAATTTTATCGTCTGTCCTTTCAACATGTTCCTGAATAATGACCGTATCAGTGTTGGCTGGCATGACCGCACCTGTCATGATACGAACACACTCACCTTGCTTCACTTTTTCTTTATAGGGTTTTCCTGCGAATGCAGCACCAATGACTTTTAGTTTCGATGTTCCTTCTTCGGGAATGTCACTTCCATGTAAAGCATATCCATCCATAGCTGAGTTGGTCGCTGTAGGTACATTTAATGTTGAAATAATATCTCTGGACAGGACGCGATTAAGAGAATCTCTAATCGGCACAATTTCAGATTCTGAAATAGGAGAAATAGCAGCATAGATATTCTTCAGTGCATCACTAACCATCAAAGAGTCTGGATCAAAATCATCCATGCAACTATTTTGTTTATTCACTTTATTATTTGGGTCTGATTTATCCGTTTTCATATTAATGCTAATCACTTAAAAACTGATCACATATAAATGCCACTATTTGATCCGGTTTGTTAATGTCCAGCATGGGCAAGTCTGTTTCAACATTTAAGGGTTCATCGGTCGCGACTGCAATAACATTATCATCATTAGGGAAAAACAAATCATTGCCCAGGGAAGGTCTGGTTAGTTCTATTTTCGGAATCTCTTCCAGTTTAAATCCTTCCACTAATATTAAATCGAGATTGTCCTGATCCAGCCGTAGAATATGATCTTGCAGAGTAAATTCCTGATCTTTTTCAGCGTCGACCATGAGTGCCCAGCGATTCACTGAACCGATCAGCATCTCACTGGCACCCGCCTTGCGTAATATATAACTGTCTTTGCCTGGCTGGTCGATATCAAACGTGTGATGCGCATGTTTAATTATTCCTACGCGAATGCCTTTGTCAGCAAGTATGGTAATTAACTTGATAAGGAGCGTCGTTTTCCCTGTGCCACTAATTGCGGTAAACCCGACAAGTGGTGTTTTTATTTTATTCACTATTTTAATTTAAGTTCTATCGCTGCCAGTTCTTCAGCTGAGTTTATATTAATAAAAGTATCTGGCTGTGCGGAGAAATCAGCAATGGCCAAACGATGTTTTTCAAACCATTTGTCTATTTTTCGCTCGCCATTATTCAAGAAATCAAGCATTGAAGAAAGTAGTTCAGATTTCATTAATGTAAAGACAGGCTGTAATCTTCCATTGGAATGGGCTGTGCATATTTCTGCATCTTCATCTTGCAATGTCGTATACAGCTTTTGCACCAGATCATCAGGAATCAGGGGAGAGTCACAGGGCACAGTGACGACAAAAGGTGTTTTTGCTGCCTGTAAGCCACTAGCCATGCCTGCCAATGGTCCACAGTAGCCTTCAATCTGGTCGGTGACAACAGGAAACCCATATTTTTCATAAACCGTCTGATTTCTGTTGGCATTGATTATAATGTCGTCTACTTGTGGCTTGATTGCATTTAATACATATTCAATCATAGGTTTTCGGGCAAGTTTGATAAGTCCCTTGTCCTGTCCGCCCATTCGTCTTGCCTGCCCGCCGGCAAGGATGATGCCCGTAATATTACCCGTCGCCATGTTGATTACTTTTGCTGTGCTTGTTTTGTGTTAGCAACTTCGAATTTATCAGGTAGCTCGACATCAAATTCAATATTTTCTGAACCGTTGTAAATGAGGAAATGTTTACCTTTGGCCCGTGAAAATAATGTAACGCCCATGTCACGTGCGATTTGCAGCCCCATTCGTGTAATACCTGATCGTGAGAGTAGGGTTGGTACGCCCATTTGCGCCACTTTAATCACCATTTCCGAGGTCAGGCGACCCGTTGTATAGAAAAGTTTGCCTTCACCATCGATATCATTGAGCCACATCTCACCCGCTATTGCATCAACAGCATTGTGCCTGCCGACATCTTCTTTAAATGAAAGTATCTCCGTGTTGTGGCATAAGGCGCAGCCATGTACCGCGCCCGCGCTTTTGTAGACATCGTTGTACGCGTTCAAATTCTTTAATGTCGCATAAATATCTGATTGCTTGATTTTATGTGGTGTAATTTCAATGTTGTCCAACTGTTCCATCAAGTTGCCAAAAATGGTTCCCTGGCCACAGCCGGTTGTCACAGTACGTGTCTCCAGTCGCTCATGCCAATCTGTATTTTCTTCTGTGGTTGTCACAGCCACGGCATTGACATCCCAATCTACCTGGACCGATATAATTTCCTCGAGATTGTTGAAAAACTCCTGATTTTTCAGGTAACCAAGCGTTAGTAATTCGGGTTGGCAACCTAAAGTCATTAATGTGACGATTTCAAAGCGATCCACATAGATTGTCAGTGGTCGTTCATCAGCGATTTGCATGTCTCGCTGATTTTGATATTCATCAACAGCGATTGTTGCCTGGGTGGGATCTAATCCGGCATCTGTCATCTCCGGACGATAATTTGCGGACATGTTATCCGCCAGTGACACTCATGTGTCGAAGAATGATTGGTTTGGCTTCCAGATTAAATTCATGGCCTTTCGGTTTAATCTTCATTGAATCGCGTATCGCCTGTTTAAGATGTTCCATATCTCCGGGATGACTACGAATGACATGGCGTAGATCGACAGAGTGTTCCTGCCCCAGGCAAAGTAATAATCTTCCTTCACAGGTCAGGCGTACACGGTTACATTGATCACAAAAATTATGACTGTGTGGTGAGATAAAACCAATACGTGTTTCAATACCAGGAATTTTAAAATATTTCGCTGGGCCACCTGTGCTCTCTGTGGTTGGGATTAATGTCATGGTTTTTTCAATATCGGCACGTATCTGATCGCTGGAGTAATAAACTTCTGCACGATCATGATCATTAATGAGACCTAATGGCATTTCTTCTATAAAACTAATGTCGATATTTTTATCTATCGCGAATTGGACAAGGTTAATAATTTCATCATCATTTCTGTTTTTCAGGATCACCGTGTTGAGTTTGATGCGTTCGAAACCTACATCCAGGGCTGCCTGTATCCCGGCCAGTACATTTTCAAGTTTTCCTGTACGAGTGATACGTTTAAATTTTTCTGCATTGAGTGAATCAAGGCTGATATTAATGCGCTTTACCCCGGCATCTTTTAATTGTTCCGCAAGTTTAGGCAGCTGTGAGCCATTGGTCGTGGTAACCAGTTCGCGTAGTCCGGGTAATTGCCCGATATCTCTAAATAGCTTAGTGATGTTTTTACGAATCAGAGGCTCACCCCCTGTGATGCGAATTTTGTCGACACCCAGTTCGACAAAAGCACGACTGATGGTTGTCAGTTCTTCGAGCGTGAGTAACTTTGCACGTGGAAGAAATTTCATTTCTTCGTCCATGCAATAGACGCAGCGGAAATCACATCGGTCAGTCACGGAAATTCGGACGTAATTTACAGTTCGACCAAATTTGTCGATGAGTTTTTCGTCAGATATCAGTTGTTCTGTCATATCATTTATCAGATGTTCGTAATTCCAACACATTGAGTATTAAATAAATTCATAAAGCAATTTTACGCTGCTTGACAGTAAATTGCACTGTCTGGAGAGGATGATAATGAGCTCACCGTGGCCGTTGCTGCGACACAATCACAGGCAATAACTGATTATTAGCTCTCAGATAAGTGTGCTATATTCGAGCCTGTTTGTGCCACTGAACAAGCATAAAGCCAAAAAACATAACCCAGGAAAATAACCTGGGGAAAACCGGGGATAAGTATGAGCGGAATATTATCAAAAGAGCGAATTGTAGCCAAAGAGGGATTTAATCGTTGGCTAATAGCGCCGGCGGCACTGGGCATACATTTGTGCATCGGCTCTGTTTATGCCTGGAGTCTGTTTAATCCCGCCTTAATCAAGCGTCTTGGAGTCGTAACCAGCGCCGCTGACGACTGGACATTGAAAGGTGTTGTTTGGGTATTTACCGTTGCCATCGTTTTTCTCGGTCTTGCCGCAGCGATCGCAGGCCATTGGTTGGAAAAGGTAGGCCCGCGCATGGTGGGGACAGTGGCCGCCATTTGCTGGAGCGGTGGATTCTTCATCGGTGGCTTCGGTATTGTGACCGGTCAGTTGTGGTTGTTGTATCTTGGTTATGGTGTCCTCGGTGGCTGCGGACTGGGACTGGGATATGTATCTCCAGTGGGGACACTGATTCGCTGGTTTCCCGATCGCCGTGGCATGGCAACTGGTATCGCCATTATGGGATTTGGTGGTGGTGCGATGATTGCCAAGCCAATGATTGAAGGCTTTCTCAGGTACTATCATAAATTGCCCGACTACCTTGGTAGTGTGGATTCGTTAAAGCTGGTTACGGATGAAACTGGTCGCCGACTCACGGAAGTAGCTGGCGAAATGAAAGAAGTTGTCATTATCGGGGCTAATGACGTCGTTAATATGCTCGTCCCCGGTCAGGAAGGTGTTTATCTGGTTGGTACAGGTAGTGTCGGCGTCGCGCAGACTTTTTTCACCATCGGCATAATCTATCTTGTGGTGATGTTATGTGCCGCATTTGGCTACCGTGTCCCACCCGAGGGTTGGAAACCAGTGGGCTGGGAGCCCCCTGAAGAAGGGGAGCATCATGGCAAAATGATAACCATGCACCATGTGCATATCGACAAGGCGCTAAAAAC
>JAKZTI010000168.1:0-4752 GCA_047517145.1 Gammaproteobacteria bacterium | reverse complement strand
TCGTCGCACCCTGTAATAAATAGACAGATCAATGATAAAAAGAATAACTGGAATATGGTTTTACGTCGGCTCATCATGGCTATTATCCTGTGATATTTTCTATTCTGATTCTGCAATTTGAAAAAAATTCCCCGGATAAACATCACTCAGGGCGAATTCAGTAATACAACGCACAACATTGCACAAAATTCAGTCTATTCCATCCTATAATATATTGATTAGCTGTCCATCGAAATTACTCATTCTCAGGATTATGTTTATTACTTGCAACAAGATGCCTATAATCGCCGCTTACTCTATGAATCCGATGAGATAATTGATGTCTGACACACTGTTTAGCAAAATCATTAAACGGGAAATACCTGCCGATGTTGTTTATGAAGACGAACAATGTCTTGCTTTTCGTGATGTGAATCCGCAGGCGCCGGTGCATATCCTGGTAGTCCCCAAAAAATCAATCGCTATGGTTTCCGATGCCCTTGAGGAAGATGAGGCACTGCTTGGACATTTGTTAACAACAGCAAGTAAGGTTGCCAAACAGGAAGGTTTTGGTGATGCATTTCGACTGGTTGTAAACAATGGTGCAGACGTCGGACAGACTGTTTTTCATTTACATGTCCATATTCTTGCCGGCAGATCCTTAAGCTGGCCGCCTGGTTAAGAAGGAAGTCGAACCTGGTAATTAAATATTTGTTTAAATTAAAGTAACTATAAAAATGAACCATCAAACAGACGATCTTCGGATCAAAGAAATTAAAACTGTCACACCACCTGCTGTGCTGCTTGAAGAAATTCCCGTTACGGAACAAGCTGCAAAAACAACCTATGAGACTCGACAGGCAATTCATAAAATTTTATCCAGAGACGACGATCGTCTGGTTGTAATCACAGGTCCTTGTTCTATCCATGATGTAAAATCAGCAAATGAATATGCCTCAAGATTAAAACCCTTGATTGATAAATATTCTGATGATCTATTAATTATCATGCGCGTTTATTTTGAAAAACCAAGAACAACCGTTGGCTGGAAGGGTCTGATTAATGATCCTAATCTGGATGGGAGTTTTGAGATCAATCAGGGTTTACGTTTGGCCCGTAATCTTCTGTATGATCTTAACGAATCTGGCGTTCCAGCTGCAACAGAATATCTCGATCTAATCACACCACAATATATCACTGATTTAATCAGTTGGGGCGCTATCGGCGCGAGGACAACTGAAAGTCAGGTACATCGAGAACTGGCCTCTGGTCTTTCATGTCCCGTAGGTTTCAAAAATGGCACCGATGGCACAACGAAAGTGGCTGTTGATGCAATTGGGGCTGCAATCAGACCACATCATTTCCTGTCTTTAAGAAAAGAAGGCAATTCAGGAATATTCTCAACCACTGGCAACCCTGATTGCCACATTATTCTCCGCGGTGGCAAGACGCCAAATTATGATACTGCCAGCATCGACAGGGTTGCTGCAGAACTTGAGAGTGCAAGCTTGTCAAATAATGTCATGATCGATTTCAGCCATGCAAATAGCAACAAAAAGCATGAGTTACAAGTTAAAGTCGGCACAGATGTAGCCAATCAGATTGCCGCCGGTGATAAACGTATCATTGGTGTCATGATTGAAAGCCATCTTGTCGCTGGCAGGCAGGATATTATCGAAGGTAAGGAACTTACTTATGGTCAAAGTGTTACTGATGCCTGTCTCGGCTGGGATGATTCAGTACCACTCATAGCAAAACTTGCACAAGCGGTACAAAAACGTCGAGCCTAGTAAACAGTTGCCTTTTTCTTTTTTCGTTTAATAAATGTGCTACTTATTATAGATATCACATAGAACAATGCGGCAACGACAATAATCGTGGCGCCTGCTGGCAAATCCGGTTGATAGGCTATACTCAAGCCACTGATCGTCATTAGCGTGCTAAATATTGTTGCGGCTAGCATCATTTTGGATATCGAATGAAAGAATTGCGCGGCACACGCAGCTGGAAATATCAGTAAAGCTATCACTAAAATAAGGCCAACAATCTGAATCAGTAATACTACTGTCAAAGCAACCATACACATTAACACCGTATAGTAGATCTCAATCTTTATCCCACGAAGACGTGCAAACTCTTCATCAAAAACCGCTGCCATGAATTGTTTATAAAACAGAAAAACAATGCAGATGATGATGATATCCAGCGCTGCCATCAATAACAGATCTGCATTCGATACCAGCAGTATATTCCCAAATAAAAAGCTCAACAGGTCAACGCTGTAACCCGGGGTTCTTGAAATAAATAAAATACCTACAGCCATTCCTACAGACCAAAATGCCGCAACAAGAATATCTTCATGCTGTTTCCAGCGTAGTTTCACAAAACTCATGAAGATGGCCGCAAACAAAGCTGCGACAACAGCACCAACTAAAGGCGAAGCTTCCATGAAATAGGCAATGCCCATCCCTGCCAGAACGGTATGTGCAATTCCACCTGCAAGAAAACCAATTCGCTTGACAACGACATAAGTGCCGATGATTCCGCAGCCAATACTGGCTAATATGCAGGCAATAAAGGCATGCTGCATGAAACTGTAATTCATTAATGCAGAGAATAATTCAGTCATAAGATATTATCGTCATTAATGTGCATGTTGAATCATCTTCACAGGTGCACCATATAATTCTTCAATGGTCTTGCCGCTAATCTCACTGGTTGAATGACAAAGCAAGGTTTGATTAAGGCATGCCACACGATCAACATAGCCTGAAATAAATCCAATATCATGAGATACAACAATAATTGTCATATGGTCATTGTATTGTTTTAGTAAAGCAAAAATATCCTCTTCAGCGCGAATATCTATATTTGCAGTGGGTTCATCGAGGATCAAAATATCCGGCCTGGATGCAAGTGCCCGGGCAATCAGTACTCGCTGTAACTGCCCACCTGAAAGTGAATCAATAGTTTGATTACTAATATTGTCAATCTCAACCGCCTTAAGTGAATTCATTGCGACATCTTTATCTTCCTGTGTGTAACCTCCATACCAACGAGTTTCTCCAAGGCGTCCCATAAGTACAGCATCACGAACATTAATCGGGAAATCCCTTGAAAATGCAGGATATTGCGGAACATAACCAATTCGAGAACGTCCTTTATCCGGACTTTTCCCAAACACCTGTATATTCCCCTTATCTGGTTGAAGTAAGCCAAGCATCAATTTAAGCAGCGTGCTTTTACCGCCAGCATTCGGGCCAATCACCCCCAGAAATTCACCTTCACCAACGGCAAGAGAAATGTCACGTACAACAGGAATATGAGTGTAGGAAAAACTGACATTATCCAGATTAATAATCGTATCCATACTTAATTCACCCTGTTCGAGATGGCATCTGTCACATAGTAAAGATTGGCGATATAGTCTTCGGCTAACGGATTGAGTTCGACAACATCAGCAGCAATCTCTCTGGCAATGATCTCTGCTGAATTTTTATTAAATTGTTTTTGTACAAACACTCTGTTTATGTTTTTTGACTTTGCAAATTCAATTAATTTCACCAGAGATTTTGCACGAACCTCTTTGCCTTCCACTTCAATTGGCATTTGAATTAAATTATATGCCTCCGCGTAATATCCCCAGGAAGGATGAGACACAATAATGTAACGGTTCTCCAGTTGCGCCAAACTTGATTTAATGTCCTGGTCAAGTTTGTCCAAATCTCGAATTAATCTGGAATAATTAATTTCAAACTCATTTTCATAAACGGGATAACTATCAATCAAGGCATTTTTAATCTTTAAGGCGATATATTTTGCATTAGCAGGACTTGTCCAAATATGCGGATCAATTGCATTTTCTTCTTCCTCAAGATGATTGTCAGAATGTCCTACACCATGTCTTGTGCTTAATTCTGTGCAACACTCAATTATTTCCAGATCCGAATTTAGTTCACTGATTGCATCAATCCATATACTTTCAAACGGAACACCAATCTGGAAATACAATTGTGATTTATCAAGCAGTGCCATTTGCCTGGGAGTGGGTTCATACGTCGCAGGACTTTGGCCTTTCCCCACCATCACAGATACTTTCACATGTTCGCCAGCCACCCTCTCAGCGAAATACTTTTGTGGCAGAATGCTGACAAAAACATTATTTACATCTGACTCACTGGCATAACAGATCTGATAAAACTGACATGCAAACAATATAGAAAGTAATATTTTTCTGAACATCGCAAAATACTCAGCTGGATTTATCATGGCATTGTAAACAAACGCCTTTTATTTCTATAATTTCCTTATCAATTTTAAAACCCATATCGGCCACTTTATTTGCGATTAAATTTCTTATCTCAATATCATTCATTTCGGCCGCCGCACCACACGATTGGCATATTAAAAATTGACTGGCGTGATTATGATCAGGTGCCCCACACCCTACATAGGCGTTTAATGACTCAAGCCTGTGTACCATCCCCTCTTCCTGCAAAAAATCCAACGCCCGATAAACAGTTGGTGGTGCAGATCCGATGTGCTCATCCCGTAGAATATCCAGTATGTCGTATGCTTTGACTGGCTCATGACTGCTCCAAACCAGTTCCAAAACTCTCCGACGCAACTTGGTTAATCGCACACCGCGCAAATTGCAGGTGTCTTCTGCCACAGACAATGCCGCGTCAGCACATTGCTGATGAACATGGCTGGCTTCCTTAAAAGGCGTAATTACATTAGTTTTTCGCATGCTATATCTTCGATTATTTATTC
>JAKZTI010000167.1:0-26265 GCA_047517145.1 Gammaproteobacteria bacterium | reverse complement strand
TGATTCACCATCAAAATAATTACAGTCATGGATGATTACATCGCTACACACCAGATCATATACACTCTCAACATGACTGAATCCCTTAAATCGCGACTAACTCGCATCCTGTTTAATTATTTCCCTATGTTCTGGTCAACAGGCGCCAAGATAACTTACCTTGCTGCTGACTTTAAAGAGATTCATATCAAATTGCCCTTGAGTTGGCGCACACGGAATTATGTTGGCACAATATTCGGCGGCGGCATGTTCTCTGCAACCGACGTCCTGTATTTTTTATTGGTAGTCAAAAATATTGGTGAAGATTATATTGTCTGGGACAAGGCTTCCAGTATTCGTTTCAAAAAACCCGGTAAAGGAACCCTCTATACCAAAGCAGTTATATCTGATGAAGAAATTGAAATAATTAAAACAGAATTACTAAACATCGACAAGATTGATCGCGTGTATTATCTGGATTTGATTGATGAGGCGGGCGATATCTGCGCCAGTATTGAAAAGACCATACATATTCAAAACAAACAATAATTACTAGCGATATTCAAAATAATGAAATCAGCAACGCCTCAGAAAATGGACTATCCTGTCATCGATGCAATCGTCTCACCAAGAACCCATTTAACTACTCTTTCAAAAAAAGAAGTCAACAGACTTCTGGACACAAGCCAGGGAGATCTACATGAAACATTTCGTAAGTGCGCATTAGCAGTACTTAATAGTGGCAGTTATATCGATGATGGCAAGGAACTTCTCAATCGTTATCCATCCTTTGATATTCAGGTAATCCGGGAAGAACGCGGCATCAAGCTTGCGCTAAAAAATGCCCCTGCAATTGCCTTTGTTGGCGATAAAATGATCAGAGGTATCAGTGAAAATCTGTTTGCTGTACTACGCGATATCATTTATGTCAAAGATGAAATCAATAACAATCCAAAATTTGACATGGATACTTCAGAAGGAATTACAGATGCCGTTTTCCATATTCTGAGAAATGCCAATCTTCTGGATAAAACAAACAATCCAAACATGGTCGTCTGCTGGGGCGGACATTCTATTACCCGTGATGAATACGATTACACCAAGGAGGTTGGCTATCAAATGGGTCTACGAGATATGGATATCTGCACAGGTTGCGGGCCAGGTGCAATGAAAGGGCCCATGAAAGGCGCTACCATTGGACACGCCAAACAACATATTCCGGATGGACAATATCTTGGCATTACCGAACCCGGGATTATCGCTGCTGAGTCGCCCAACCCAATCGTCAATAATCTTGTCATCATGCCGGATATTGAAAAAAGACTGGAGGCCTTTGTGCGGACAGCACACGGTATTGTTATTTTTCCAGGAGGCGTAGGCACAGCAGAAGAAATTTTATATATCCTTGGCATTCTTCTACACCCTGACAATGCATCAATGCCCTACCCGCTCATATTAACAGGCCCTGAATGCGCTAAAGAATATTTTGTACAGATCAATCGGTTCATTGTAGATACCCTGGGCATAAATGCGCAACAACGCTTTAAAATTATTATTGATGATCCAGAACGAGTTGCCGACGAGATACTGTCAGAAATTAAGCAGGTACATGCATTTCGTCATTCACAGGATGATGCCAGTTACTTTAACTGGCTGCTCAAGATCAGCCAGCCACTGCAAACCCCTTTCATACCCACACATGAAAATATGCGCCAACTTATACTGGATACGCAACAAGAGCCGCATTTGCTCGCAGCAAATCTCAGATGTGTTTTTTCAGGCATTGTCGCTGGTAACGTTAAAGAAGCTGGAATCAGTGCGATTGAACAACATGGTAAATTTGAAATACATGGTGCAAAACACATCATGGAGTCGATTGATGCCTTGTTAACATCATTTGTCGAACAACATAGAATGAAATTGCCTGGCAGTGAATATATCCCTTGTTATCATATTTTAAAATAGTGTTAAACAATGACTCTTAATGTTTGATTTTTCACGTGCAGATTGATTGAAGAAACTTCCGCACAACTTGACTGAGGTATATACTCAGTATCATTCACACTAGAGGAATTAAATTATGATAAAACCTGCGAGTGAATTTATTGCAGAAGCGCAAGCGCTCATCAACTGTGTTGACGCTGTCGCCGCCAAAGCCCTGTATGACGAATCTGAGGGTGCTTTTATAATTGATGTCCGCGAATCAGCCAATGCCGAAGCATCACAGCTCCTAGCATCAATCAACATCTCCCGTGGTCTAATCGAAATGAAGGTTCCCAGTCTTTGTCCCGAACCGGATACCTTGATCCTGACTCACTGCGCCGGCGGTGGGCGAGCATCTCTGGTTGCAGTAAGACTGCAGGAAATGGGTTACACCAACGTTTATGCCATCACTGCGAAATACGAAGACATAAAAGCAGTGTTTGGATAAAAATTACTGCTGAAAAGATCCTGCGAATATGACCCCTAATTCCATGATTGAAAAGTTTTTAAAGAATGCTAACCAGTTGAGGTTTAGAAATCTTTTTTTTATGGTAGTTGCGCTGTTCTTCGTTGATCTCCTGATACCGGACTTTATCCCTTTTATAGATGAAATCATTCTTGGCCTCCTTGCCATCATCCTCGCCAACTGGAAAAAAGAAAGAAATCAGGACAACGAAGGTAAGGTAATTGAAGGCGAGATCATTGAAGGTGAAATCGTTAATGATGATGAAGATAAAATACACTGATATTTTATTTGAGAACCATGATCTGTCAAAAATTATTTGTAAAACCTATCGTCCTGTCAATCTCGCTCATTTCTGTTGCATTTGCTGATAACAGTATTTCCGAAGCCGAAGATGAAAAGCAATTTCCGCAAAACATAGTTATCGAATATAACAACCAGCAGCTGGATCTGTTCATGACCGGTTTAACAATCCGCCGAAAGTTTTTTCTCAAAATTTATTCAATGGCTCATTACATCGAGCAATTGCCAGTTGTGGCAGGTTTAGATATTTCGGGCAACCATATATACAAAAGTATTTTACAAAATAACGGCATCAAACAAATTACTATGGTTTTCATGCGGAAGTTGTCAGCAGAACAGATACAAGATTCGCTGAGGTCAGGAATCCAGTTAAATAGCAGTGAAGCTGATTACCTTAAAATCCTGCCTCAGGTTGAGGAATTCATGCAGGCTATCACTGCAGGTGTTAAGAAAAATGATGAATTTATTATCCGCTGGCTTCCTGATGGCTCGATTATTTCCTTCTTTCAGGGAACGCAGATCAGCTCGATCAAGAATGTGAAATTTGCTGAAACCCTCTGGGCAATCTGGTTCGGTGATTTTTCTGTCGTTGACAGAAAAGCCCTGATTGAGGAATTGTTAACCAATTCCTGAATAAAACAGGCAAGATTTAGAATATTTCACTATAATGCCGCAGAGTTATGCTTCCAGAAAAAATTATTTCACAGCTGTGGTGCCAGCACAAAAAGCCCCTGTTGCAGTCATTTTTTCAAAATTAAGCTCATAAATCACGCGTATAAATATAGAATCAACATATAAATAATGAAGACAGTTAAAGGAGAACTTGAGCTTGGGCGATTTCTCGTGCCTTACCGTATCTATGGTGAGGCGGAGAAAACTATTGTCTGTATCAGCGGCGCCAAACAGACCATGGCAGCCTGGCGCTCATTCGTTAGACATTTTATTCATGAATATTCAGTCGTAGTCTTCGACCTGCCAGGGCAAGGACGGGCGACTATATTGTCCGGCGCAGCCGGCATTACATTCGATGAGCAGGTCGACGTATTACACAACATTGTTAAAGAAACCAACCGCAACGGCTCAGTAATTCTGGCAGCTGCATCCTGGGGAACCATCATCTCTGCCGCATTGGCAGCACGCCATCCCGAGTTAGTCGACAAAATGATACTGGGGAGCTTTGGCGCCAAACCCAGTAAAGCGGTTATTGAAGTAATCCGGGCAGGACAAAAATTGTTTAACGCTAACAAAACTGACGATATTGCCCCTCTGATGATAGAAAAATTTGGTCAACACATCCCTGACACACACAAGAAACAGATGATCGAGCAATTCCGTGGCATGAGCCGGGAACAATTCCTCAGCTTCTATGAACATTGTGAATTTGTAGAGCAGGCATCCGATATCGGGGACTTTGTTGAGTTGGACAAGATCACAGCTTCTACGCTTATCTTGAGCGGTGAGTATGATGCTATTCTTGATCCAAGTGACATCAAGGAGGCCTCAACAAGAATTCCTGATTGTGAATTTAAAATGATACCCGGTGCCGGACATTTTCTACATTGGGAGCAAGCAGATATCCTGCATACCTACAGTGAGTTCCTTGCCAGATAACAACTTCGCTGGATTGTTCAACAATTCATCTTAAGGTTATCCCATGCATGAATTAAAACTCTCTCCTGTCGAAAAGGTTTCATTGATCGATCAAAAGAATTTCTATGATTCATATTTCACCCCATTGCGACCTTTAGTTATAAAGGACCTGGCAAAGACATGGCCAGCATCAAGGAAATGGACCCCTGAATTCTTCAGGGATCAACATGGTGGCAAACAAGTAAAAGTATATGATGATAGTTTTGTGGCGGCTGGTAAGCATTACATGAATAAGCTGAAGACCATTTCACTAAAAGAGTACATTGATACGATAATGACCAGCTCTCAGAATCTGCGTATGTTTCTGTACAACATCAAGTCTGAAATACCGGAATTAGTCGATGATATAAATTTTCCAACACTGGTTAATGGCCTATCAAGGAATTTTGTTTTTATGTTTTTTGGCTGTAAGGGATCTGTAACACAATTGCACTTTGATATCGATATGTCGCATGTGCTACATACAGCTATCTTTGGTAAGAAAACTGTTTATCTTTTCCCCTACGAACAAGAAAAGAATCTACATCGCTATCCATTCACCTGCAGAAGTTATGTCGATATTGAGCACCCGAATTTCGAACAGTATCCAGGATTGAAAAATGCGCAAGGTTATAAAGTTGAACTTGAGCCAGGGGAAACATTGTATATTCCCAGTGGATACTGGCATCATTTTGTTTATAACGAGCCTGGATATTCAGTCTCGCTTCGCTGCAGCAATCAAACACTCATGGGTAAGCTGCATGGTTACTACAATCTATTTATTATGTCTCCACTCGACCGCCTGATGAACATTCTCTCCCCACAAGGATGGTTTGACTGGAAAGAACAGCAAGCTTTAAAAGCGCAGTAGTTGAACCATACCAATTTGCTCTGCCAAATATTACGTGAGGTTCTATACTCGTAGTATAGCCGTGCTATTAATTTTGAGGAGATTGATGATGAAACTATCAGTTAAAGGTTTGGCAATCACAGCAGCAATCATTTGGGGTGCTGCCCTATTAATCGTCGGCAGCGCCAACATGATGTTTCCCGATTACGCAACAAATTTTCTCGAAGTCATTGGTTCAGTCTATCCCGGCTATCACCCTGGCACAGGATTTTCCAGTGTCATCATTGGATCACTGTATGGTGTCGTCGATGCAGGCATCGGGGGTGCCATTATCGCCTGGCTCTACAATTTTTTTGCGGCATGAGAACAGTAAGGTTACCAATCAACAGGTCAATCCTGTTTTTCAGTTTACTGCTTAGTAGCCTGTTAAGCGAAAATGTACTCGCTGAACTATATTGGGGAATCACTGACACAAAACTTCCATATATCGCAAGGATAAGGGCACATCCTAGTGGGGGTGTTATTGTGATATACAACCCTGATACTTGTAAGGAGATCGGTGTAGCCTGTGGTTTCTTCATTGATCACGCATCTGCACATGCACATCTCAACCATATAATTTTACCGCCTGAAGTTTACGCAACCAGATCAGAAGACGAAGCAGACTGTTGGGTGGCAAAAAATGGCAAACCTGAGGAAGTCTATGCAGCTACTCAGCTTCTACTGGACGAAAGCCGCAATCCGGATATAAATATCATCGGCGATCCAGCCCAACGTGCCGAAAAAATACGTGCATGTGCAGAACAGGCCGGGAACTGGGTAGAAGAGTAATAGAATGTTCATTACTGCCCGTTGTAGCGATAATATTGTACAATCGAACCAGAATACGAGATATTTGCAGTAGTTTCAGCACGTTTCAGTGACAGTAGCATTTGTAGATTACGAGTAAGGCCTAAAATACTGATTAATTTTCCTTTGATAGGAGAGTCTTTGTGTCCAATAGTGATATACAATCAGATCAACTGAAAGCTAGAATTTCGATTGCTCAGAAGATAGGCATCTTCTTATTCATCCCTGTTTTTGTTATTGTTACCGGAACTATCATTTCCGACCAGAAACTTGCAGATCCCGGTGTCATCGCTTTAACTGGACTTGTTGTTCTTGTAATCTTCCTAGTGACGGCTTATTTATTTGTCAGGAAGTTGGTAAAGAAACAGTACGATGCTTATCTCAGATTGCAACTGATGGCCATCACAGATGACCTGACCCAACTTTCCACTAAAACACATTTTAAGACCCTATTTCAAAATGAGTTAGCTAAAGCAATACGTTATGAAAGAGTACTTTGCTGTTCAATAATAGAAATTGATGGCTTCAAGGAAATAAAAGAAAAATATGGATGCCAGTTTAGTGACGAAATGTTACAAGAGACTGCCGAGAGCCTCAAAGATGACTTAAGAGTGATTGATGTTCTGGCGCGTGAAGGTGACAGGTTCTTATGTCTCTTGCCTGAAACAGGTATTGAACCAGCCATGTTTGTATCAAAGAGATTGCGATCCGCTATAGAAGGAGAGACTTTTGATACTGGCGGAGATGACGGAACAATAAGCATAACAATCAGTATTGGAATTACAGAAAGTAATCCAGGCTCAGATGATGTAGTAGATCTGCACAAAATCATAAAAATAGCAGATAAAGCATTAGCGATAGCAAAAGAGAAAGGCGGAAATACCATCGAATTCCTAAATAACAAATCCCAGGCCGCTTAAGCAGGTATTCAATCCTGGGATTTCTTTCGCAAAAAAAGGCCCCGCATTGCGAGGCTTCTTCAGACTAGAAACTGTCCAGGTTAATCTATTGCGCAACCACGTTGGAGGCACTTGGGCCTTTAGCGCCCATCTCGACATCAAAGCTTACAGTCTGTCCTTCAGAAAGAGACTTGAATCCTTCTGCATTGATAGAACTATGATGAACAAATACATCAGCACTGCCATCATCCGGTGTAATAAATCCAAAACCTTTACTGTCGTTAAACCATTTTACTGTCCCCGTAGTCATTCTTGCTACCCCTCTAATTAATAAATAAACAATGTATTAGTATGCATAATGTTACGAAATATCACGGAATGCTTGCTGCTATACACTGCGAAGAGCTAACCGAAACCGCTACAAAAACTGCTAATAACCGCACACTATCGCATTCTGAACAGGAAAACCATTTTTTTATCGGTTTTACCTGCGCTGGAACACCCAATTAGACTCGTTGGACCCCGATTTATAAAACTTGTAGCCATCAACATCAAAGGCTTTTAACTCTTCCGGGTCCTTTAACCTGTTCCTGATGATATATGCGCTCATCAGGCCTCGCGCCTTCTTGGCAAAGAAACTGATTATTTTATATTTACCATTTTTATAATCTTTGAATACCGGAACAATGATCTCGGCATTAATATCATCCGCCTGTAATGACTTGAAGTATTCATTTGATGCCAGATTGATCAGATACTTGCTTTCGCTGGCTCTGATATCCCTGTTGATTTGATCAGTCAGCTTCGAATCCCAGAATTCATACAGATCCTTACCTTGCTGGTTATCAAGCTTAGTGCCCATTTCCAGTCGATAGGCCTGAATCAGATCCAGCGGCCTTAACAAGCCATACAGCCCAGACAATATTCTTAAATGCCTCTGTGCAAACTTGAGTTCCTGACTGCTAAATGTCTCAGCATTAATCCCGGTATAAACATCACCCTTGAAAGCCAATACTGCCTGTTTGGAATTATCCAGGGTAAAAGGTGTTTTCCACTCATTGAAGCGAAGGAAATTAAGCGCACCGAGTTTGTCACTGATCTTCATTAAAGATGAAACCCTGGCGGGCGTCATTTCTTTCAGCTGTTTGACCAGTTGTCGGGATTCCTTGAGAAATTCGGGTTGCGTATGAATCTTTGTAATAGGCGCTGTCTTAAAATCAAGCGTTTTCGCCGGTGATATGACAATCAACATAAAAAAGTAAAATCTCTGTAATTATTGTGTATCGTGATGATAAAGACAGCGCCTGAAATGTCAAAGTCTGCTTATAAGACGCAACTATATTTTACTAATCAATTCAGGCCCATCGTTCGTTGGGCTATTTACTTCCTTACTGACGGTATGACATCGCATGCCCTCTGCAGCAAAAGGTTTGAGTAATGAATACTCACCATCATGCAACCACTCGGCATAATCCTGATGATTCAGGATCACCGGCATCCTTTCATGTATCGGCGTCATGACGGCATTTGCTTCAGTGGTAATAATCGTGAAAGACTCTATCACCTCATTAGGGCGTTCCCAGGTTTCCCATAAACCCGCAAAGCCAAAGAAGCCCGAATTCTCAGGATAAAAATAATACGGTTGTTTATTGCCTTTGCTGCCTTGCCACTCATAAAAGCCATTGGCAGGAATAATACAGCGATGATGCCGGTAAGCACTGCGAAAGAATGGCTTTTCCCTGATTGTTTCAGCTTTCGCATTGATTGGAGTGATTTTCTTGTCTTTCGCCCATGAAGGAATCAGGCCCCAATAACACAAGGCCACCTCATTCTTTTCTTTATTCAATCGAACAATCGGGCGATAACTGGATGGGGTGATGTTGTAGCTTTGTTTAAAAGTAACAGGCGAGCCCACATTAAAATGCAGCTGCAAATCTTTTGGCTTGCTAGTCAATTGGTAACGACCACACATCACCTGAGTATAGTACAGGTACAATCAACCAGTAGTGAACTTCCCGAATCTTGATATTTCCATGTAGAGGCCTATATTCAACAGACGGTTTTTTCAAAAAGCCGATTTGTAAGAGGAATACCTTATGGATGAAAATGAGATTAGTTCAGAGGAGTCACTTTTTTCAAAACCTGAACCCTGGGAGTCCTGGGAAACATCACTGGTAGTGTGGTGTATCAGTATTGGTATCGTCGGGTTGATCATACTCGGCTGGCTGGTCAACACATTCATCTTGTCTTGATCACTCAGCCCCGTGAACACACAGCTTGAATTAACCTTGTCGCATGATGGAGATAGCTGGATCACAGACGGATTGAATAGCCAGGTAAGTGGTAAAGATCTCCATCGCCTGGAAGATAACATCATCAATGCTATCAGTATCGATTCCCGGTTCAACACTAATGAACCAATAGACGTCACACTCCGGTTTGATATGAATAACTTTCCCAGATGGTTACATCAATATCAGTCGCATTACTTTAATTACACCTTCACCATCAATAAACAGAAAATGGATTAAACAATGAGTGCCGTGAATCGCAAATGGACTGACGGCATGTTAAGCACCGAGGATTGGTGGGCAGTCTGGCTGGGCTTGATTATGTTCTTTGCCGGTTTGATGACGATCTGGGGTATTGATCTTCTGGGCTGGATGACAAAATTAAAAACCTGGGAAATAACTCATCTACTTGGTGATTTTTCATGGTCGAGGCTTTTGAAACCCGCCAGTGATTCCTATAGTGAACTTCATCCATTACTCTCATTGTTAATCACTTATCTCGTATTCGCAGGATTAACCTCCATCGGTGCCTACTTTCAACGACTGGATGTCAAACAATTTCTAAAAGGCTTCACGCTTCTGTTTTTAATCACCTGGGTATGTTGGGTTATTGGACATGAAGCCCACTTCAAGGCGATCGATGCCGTTGTTAAAGGTAAAAATTATTTTGAAGTTTATGATCTATCATGGGGGTTACAACTGGGCGGTGGATTTTCCTACATGCTTGCCCTGGCTGTGGGTCTACTGATTGGAAATGTCTTTAAAGGCCTCGCACATTTCCTGAAGGAAGCCGCAAAACCGGAATGGTTTATTAAAACGGCGATTGTTTATCTTGGCATCAAGCTCGGAGTGATGTCGATGAAGGCCACCGGTTTTGTAATGGAACTCGCGCTTGCCGGTGCTGGTGCAACCTTTGTCGCCTATATGTTGTTCTGGCCCATGACTTATACCCTGGCAAGACGCATATTCAAACTGCCAAGAGATGCTGCAGCGGTATTATCTTCAGGTATATCTGTGTGTGGTGTTTCAGCAGCGATAGCAACTGCGGGGGCAATACGAGCAAAACCCATCCTGCCTATAGCAGTATCCATGTTAATCGTCATTTTTGCCATGGTTGAACTGGTTGTACTTCCCGGTGTTTATACCGCCATGGCTCCGGATCAACCTATCGTCAATGGTGCCGCCATGGGTATGACGGTAAAAACCGATGGCGCGGATGCCGCAGCAGGGGCTATCTTGGATGAGTTAATGGTTTCAAAACACCTGAGTATTACCGGTGAAGAATGGGAAGAAGGCTGGATATTGAGTGCCGCGATCCTGACCAAGATATGGATCGATGTCTTTATCGGGGTCTGGGCATTCCTGCTCGCATTGATATGGTTATATAAAGTCGAAGGCCGAACCGATAACACAACCATAAAGTTATCAGAGATTTGGTTCCGATTTCCGAAGTTTGTCATTGGTTATTTCATCGCATGGTTCACCTATGTAGCGATTGCGATCTGGTTTCCTGATCAGATAGATGCCGCAAAAGAAGGGGCAGGTATCGTCCAGAGCCCCATGCGAAAAATGATGTTTATGCTGACCTTTGTCAGTATTGGTGTGATTACTGATTTCAGCAAACTCAAGGGCATGGGACGTTTAGCGATACTCTACGCCATTGTCCTGTTCCTCATCATTGCACCAATTGCCTACGTCGTAGCCTATCTATTCCATCATGGAATGGTTCCGCCACTTGTTACAACATAATAAAATCAGCCCGATTACCGCGTAAAGGAGACGATAGATATGCATAAACTTATTATTTCAGGATTGCTCTTGATCGGATTGTTTTATTCCGTATTTGTATTTGTGGATAAAGACAGAATTATTGATGCAGAGATCATTGTAATCCGGACGCCGGAGGAGCTTAAGTCAAAACAAAACCTACCTTATTTTCATGGCATATCATCACAAAATACAGGCTCCAGGGTGTTATCCATGAATCTGGTGATTATCCCGCCCGGTGGACAGGCCGATGCACACTATCACGATGGTTTTGAATCAGCGATTTACTTAATACAAGGCAGGGTTGAAACGCGATATGGACATGGACTAGGAAAAAGCATCATTAACCAGGCCGGTGATTTTATCTATATTCCCCCGAACGTACCGCACCAACCAAGAAATCTCAGTCAAACAGAACCAGCCATGGCTATCGTCGCAAGGAATGATCCAGACGAACAGGAAAGCGTCGTACCTTATGTCTTATCTGAATAATAGAATGTGTTGCTCGTAAATACAGGAGTTTGAATTTATTTATTATTCCGAAGCAGACATTCATAATCCTGAAGTTAAAAAATAAAAACCCCGCCGAGGCGGGGTAAAAATCAAGATTTTATAAATAGCTAATTTTCAGTCACCACTTGTTAACACCCCTCCAAGTTTTCCAGATCCCAGACCAAAGAGAGCGCCGACGACCAATGAGACAGAAACAAGAATCAGGGCATTACTAAAATTAGCTGATGCTAAAGGCCCCATGTCTAGTGCACCATCGGTCTGTAGTAGATAAGCAGCTGTAGCAGCATAGCCATAAACACTGGCCGGAATAGAATCCAGCGCCGGAAGATGTGCAGCCAGGCACATTCCCAGAACCGTAGCACCAACAGCGATGCCCGCTCCTATTGCCCCCAAACCACCCAAAGGAGTATTTAGTAATATCACAGCCATCAGCCATGCGCAGACAACACCAAATACATTACATGTGATACCTTTTTTGAGTGCTGCGTTATCACCGCCTAAAGCAAAAAAGGTGGCCCAACCTATGAATATTCCCCAAATCAGAATGAAACCCGCTAGTGGACCCAATGCGAGATATGTAGCAACACCGCCGAGAACTCCAATACTTACACATAGTGCAATCAAACTAGACATATAATATTCCCCCAGTTGTATCAAAGAAAACTAATGTTGTTTTTACTACCGCGGCGAATTATCCTCTAAACATCAATATTTAGCAACAAAATATAACCCTGATCCCGTAATTCAATTTATTGATTCAAAAGATTTCTTTATGCTTACCGGTGGATAATATTCACCAATCAGGGATCGGTTCCAGCATCGTCCTGTTTCCTTGCGCTCCTCAGCACTTGTAAAAGTATATTCATAGAAGCGTGCACGGATACTCGCAGGTGGGTCATCCGGAAATGGATTATGCTTGAATATCGCAGTAACCGGCTCACTGTTTTGTAACAGCCTTATCAAAAGATTAAATAACCAACGTTCATGTTCCGGTTTATTCAATGCCGCAAACCACATCTGCCAGTCAATACGTGGTTGGTGGGGTGCAACCCAACCTGGGCATTTCTCCAGGTCCCCGGGTTTGTATTTAAACTGGTATTCCTGCCAGGTAATTTGATCAGCACTGCCCTCAATCACGATTTCATTACGGACTTTGGTCATCACTGCGAATGGTCCATAGCTATTAACGATGCCGAATGGAGCCAGAAAACGATAAGTTGCTGTATCCCGCATCCCCCAGTCACTACCAACGATGCGGGTTATTTGCGTGGCCCCCATATAGATGCTGGTTAATGCCATTAATAGCGCGAAACCCGAAGCAACCATTCCGGTTGTTGGATATCTGTGATTCGATGCCATTGCCAATATGCGGTAAGGCACTGGACGTTTAATCGCTGCATCATCAAAAAGAAACAGGCACATAAAAATAGTCAACAGATTGAAAAAATTATAATTACCAGTCAATAAAATACATGTCTCAATAATCAGGAAACACCATGCTGCAATATGGCGAAACCGACGTGGTGCAAATATTAGAAATGGGACCAGCAACTCGACGGTTAATGTCATCCCGGTAGCTGCCATTAATACTGATTCCGGTAAGTGATGTACATACCAGGACAACGGTGTGGCCAGCGGCTGTGTTTCGAAATGATAATTAAGTGCAGTGAGGCTATCCCAACTCTTGTCACCGCTAACAAGTTTGACAACACCGCCAAGGAACATAAAGCGAAAAACCAGCCAACGATATAACCACACGATGATCGTTGAGCCCCATGGCAGAAAGATCGCCAGAAAACCACATTCCAGTAACAGGAAATCCCACTGGAAACTCATAAAATTCTGGCCACCATTTACCAACGTCAGGTATAGAACATAAAGTATGACAAGACTGGTTCGTAACAGGAAACCAGTGATCAGCAATAGCGAAAGAACAATTCCGGCAATGCAAACAAACTTAATAAAACTATCAACAGGAGAAAGCCAGAACAGTGTAGGTAACCGCATATAGGCATCTGTGCCCAATTGTTCCTTGACAGCATTCAGATAGTATTCCACCGGCAATACACCATCAGCCCCAATCAAAGCACTGGCTTGCACGGCAAATGAAATAAATGCGACGAGATAGGTTAAACCCAAAAGACGCAGGAACAGCCAGGTGATGATTTGATAACGAGGTGGTTCAAAGTCCCTGCCCCAAAACAGATGAGTAAAGAACGCCAATATGCCACGATGTGTTGAAAAAAAGCGATAACAAAGCTCGCTAAAAAACCCGAAAACGGGCAGAAAACGGTAAAGAAACAACAACACGGATTGTGGATGAATATCCCGGTACAGGTTATAGGTCGCCCTGGCACCTTTGCTGACTGTCCCATCGGATTCAATTAAATGGATGGCAAGCTCCAGATCCTCAACAGCAATATCCGGATACTCGTCTGTCGCTTCCTGATAATGTCTGTAATGAATCTTGTCGCCTGTCAATTTCTGCCAATAATCCACCCATTCCTGGCAGATGCCGCACGCTCCATCGTAAAGTAGCGTTGCTGGTTTTTGATCAATCATGTCGACCCCAACATTGTAACGAAATCAAACATCGCTCTAGTCTAGACAAAGGAAATAATGGAATCTATTGATTTCTCAATGGAGGCTGGTAACTGGATCGAAGATAAGTTTGCAATATCTGTATTGAGGTCTATAAGGAAGATATGAAATGCGATCATATCAAAGCGTTAGATCTTGCGCGTGAAGGGAAGTGGGACGAGGCTCATAAACTAGTCCAGCAATATTCCGATAAGCTGTCCTGCCTTATACATGCCTACCTGCACCGAGTAGAAGGTGATATGGGTAATGCCCAATACTGGTATGACCACGTTAGTGTTGAAAGGCCTGACAATACCCTTGAAGAAGAACTCAATCGTTTGTATGAAATGTCTGACAGGCCTTCCCCAGATGAAACTGATTAAAACTTCTTACAATTTACTCGACTTTTTCTCCTGAGTCGTTCTACCTCCTGCATCCTTGCAGTCGTATTTCTGTCAATTGCAACAAATTACTACATTGCAATTTTTATATTCAGATATATTATTAACAGACGGTAAACAAACAAGGACACAACCATGAGCGATACAAATGATAATGAACTGATTGAAAAGACGATTCAGTACTACATAGATGGCGCAATATCCGGGAAAGGTGATGACATGAAACCCGCGTTTCATGCAGACGCGACTATCTTTGGTTATATTGGCGATGACTTATTTGCCGGACCAATACAAATACTTTTTGACTGGAATGATGATAATGGCCCAGCCACTGAACTCGAAGCAAAAATAACCAGTATTGATCTTGAAGGTACGGTTGCTACCGTTCGTCTTGAACTTGATAACTGGACAGGCCACAAATTTACCGATTTATTTACACTACTTAAAGTAGATGGAACATGGAAGATTATGAATAAGGTATTTCATCTCCACGCATAACGAACAACTGCAAGGTAGTAAAGATGAGTGATGATGAATTAGTCAAATACCCGGGTAATGAGTCTGATGTGCACTGGAATGGAAAACTGTGTATTCATATCGGGGAATGTGGTCGCGCCAAAGGTGAACTGTTCATCAATGGCAGGCAACCCTGGTGTCAGCCTGACCTTGCGTCAAACGGGGAAATCGAAGAAGTTGTTCTAAGATGCCCTACCGGTGCATTAACCTATCAGTACAAAGATGGCGCAAATACTGAACAGGCAGCCTCGGAAAATACCATTCACGTTGCCTATAATGGCCCACTCTATTTTAAAGGAAACCTTGATATAGAAGGCGCACCCGATGATATCAATGGAGTGCAATTCCGGGCCGCACTCTGCCGGTGTGGACAATCAAAAAATAAACCATTTTGCGATAACAGCCATGAGGATGCGGATTTCAAGGATTACGGCGCCGTGGGCGAGACCGGAGACGGACTGGAAGCAACTGGCGGAGAATTAAAAGTTACACCACTAACGGATGGCCCCCTGCTCGTTAAAGGCAAGGTGACGATTACAACGGGAAGTGGACGACAGGCATGGCAAGGAAAAGAAACTGCCTTATGCCGCTGCGGTGCCTCCCAAAATAAACCTTTCTGTGATGGAAAACACAAAGACGTAGGCTTTAAATCATAATCGCGTACAAGGATGTAGGCGGTACGACTATATGGATATAGGAGGTACGATTACATGGAAGTAATCGGTAGAGTCGAATCAGGAACAGAGACCGAGAGCGAAGCTGGAAGCCAGAACCGAGGAGCAATTACCGAACGGAGACCGAGAACATTAATTCAACTCGGCCTTTATCCAACTATTTAAAAAAGCCAATCTCTCATTGAGATTCTTCTCATTACATTTGTCTTATGAAGTCTCTAAATAGTCATCTAAGTATACGCTTATAGCTTAGAGAAATTTATCTTTTAAAAAAAAAGGGCCTGAGCCACTTTATTTATAGACTGACTCCTTTGATTTCACTAGAATTGTCAATAAAAATTCACATTATAATAATGTAACAGGAATACAAGTTTAAATGAATCCGGAAAATTTGAATGATTTTTTCAAGAATTTAGCGGAGCCAGGTATTTTTTCAGTGGCCGTGATTATTGCTTTTATCATCCTCATTGTAATAATCTATATTCTCATAAAAAGCTTGATTGAAAAAAAACAGGCATCGATCAGAAGGATTCAAGTGATGTCAAATATAGATGATTTGACACATCTATATAAAAGAAAATTTTTTGATACCTTGATTGAATCTGAATTGGGAAGAGCTAAACGTCATGATAGAAACCTTAGTTGTGCGGTTATAGAAATTGATAATATCAATGAAATAAAAGATAAATATGGAGACCAATTTTGCGATTTAGTCGTACAAGATATAGGGGAAATATTTACAGACGATACAAGGGTTCATGATATATGCGCACGTTATGGTAAATACAGCTTTGTTTCTCTCATGCCGGAGTCTGATCTTGAGTCAGCCCTGTTCGCAAGTAAGAGATTGATGGGAATGATACAAAGAAGCAAATTTGAGTTAGAAGGAACTAATGAACTAATGCGTGTAACAGTTAGCATTGGAGTAGTGTCATGTAAAGAATATTTTGAAGAGGAAATTAATGTTGATAAAGTATTCGATATGGCAGGTAAAGCATTGAAAATTGCAAAAGAGAATGGTGGAGGCAGGGTCGAATGCTTTTCAAACAATGACTCAAGCCACTAGCGACCACTTAGCGTATTGAAGCAACTATGACCATAAATATCTTTAGTACCAAAACATTCTTCAACACTGGATTCACCATATATTTCTATTAATGCTGATTCAAGCCTATCAAAAACTTTTTTAGTCCTATCGGAATATGAAGTAGACATGAGGATAATTAATTCTGGTGAGATTTCAGCATCTATTCTTATATAGTGCCCTCGATACTTTTGTTTGAATGAAGCAACGCTAGCATTGCTAAACCAAGGTCTTCGCCAATCATATATCTTTTTAAAACCCTGATTGAATAGCTGATTATCTAAAATCTCTTCTGAGGATTGTTCTAATATCCTTCCATCCTCTGGATAAGTCACTTTATACACTAAATACTTACCAGGCACTGAGCTACTCACAATACCACTAAGGCCGCCTGCACAACCCGTAAGAATCGATAAGGCGACTATAATAAACACAGCATTACGAAACATCCTTCACTCCCCCAGTCAAAGAATTAAAGGGATCAGGCCTCTTTATAATTAGTTATCTCCTTTTATTATGTCTATAAGGACTCTAAATACTTTGTAGCTGGTGTATATAAGCAGTAACAGCATAAATATAAATAATATTTTTAGTCCTGCTTTTGAATCTTTTTTATCTGCTTTTATTGTTGCTTGCTGTTGATTAATTTCTTTACTTACATCAGGTTGTTGAACCACAACCACTTCAGCAGCTGATTGTTGTTCAGGCTCCTCGGATTTCTGTATGTCCTCTGTCCCCTGTTCCAGATTTTCGTGCTCTACTTCTGCTTTAAGTCTCTCTTGTTGTGCTATTTCCTCGGCTTTATGTTTCTTCTCTGCCTCCTGTTCTAGCCTTTTATTCTCAGCTTCTTCACTAAGTCTCTCTTGTCTTTCTACCTCTTCAGCTTCCTGCTTCTTTTTTGCCTCCTCAGCTACACGCTTTTCTTCAACAATACGATTTTGTTCGGCTAGACGTTTCTTTGCTTCCTCGTCGGCAAGACTCTTCTTCTCTGCCTCCTCAATCTTATTAATTTCTCCCATGCGTTTTGCAAGCAGATTTTCAACAACAGCTGCATCTGGTTTGATCGAAGCAGTATCATTAAGGTCGAATGTTTTAACCTTATTTGTTTTTCTTCCAACTGCGAAAAAAGATTTTGAATTAGATAAATTAAAAACGGTGACATCCCTGTCTGCACCACTACCTTTATCCGTCCAGACTATAGATTTGTTTTGTATTTTCTTGGTTAAACCTGAATGCACACAACGATAATTTGACAGGACTGGCTTCTTATAGCCCTTCTGCATAATACTACCCAGGCATTTGTATTCTTTACCTGGAGGAACAGCATTCCACATTGACCCATCCGTATTCGCCCCGCTGCCTTTATCCGTCCAAATTAACGACCAGTCACTTGGAGGAACTAAGAGTTCAGGCGTCTCTTCCGGATTATTTTTTGATTGTCTAACTGAGATGACGCAATTTTTAGACTGAGGATCACCTTTTCGACTGGCATACCCACCAATAATGAAATATGAAGATTCTGCTGAAGGAGTAAAAAAGAATCCGTCTAAATCAGCGCCAGATCCTTTATCGGACCATATTAGCTTTTGCGCACAAGTTAACTTTGTTTCAAGGCGATAACTTAATTCTGTAATAATTTTTTGTCTTTCTGTTTCCTCAACTGAGTTACCAACTTCTTTACTGGATTCTTTATCAGGATCTTGCCAGGGATCAGCAATTGCTACTGTAGAAATTAGACACAACAATAGTGCTGTAAATACGTGCTTTCTGACCATTCTGAACTCTTTCAGGCACCATAAAAATAATATTCATCATATTAAACAATTGGTAACTCTTTTGCTGACAATTTCATATCCATATCACGGCGCGCCCATTCATCGGCTTTGGCTTCCTCGGTAACTGCTCCCGGCGTTACTCTCGGCTCTAGCATCCTGCTTCGCTCTACCGATTACTTCCATGTAATCGTACCACCTACCTCTCTGTAGGCGGCCCTATTCTTGATCTTTCCCTACAGAGGTCAATATTCAACAGACGGCCAACAAACAAGGACGACTACATGAAGTAGGTGATATATCACTTAGTATTGTGATGAGTTTCACATAATTGGATAGTCAATCTACCCCATTTGGGGGATTCCAATGAATCAATTTCCTGTTAGTATTTTTTTTTAATTTCGAATTTCGGATAGATTAAATAATTATGGATGGCAAACAACAGCCCATCGAAGACCTCAGAAGGTCAGAACGGTGCAATACCGACTACATACCAGTAAATTTAATTAGTAATTATATCGACTATGATTATGGTGTCCCTGCACGATTGAATAACGTTTCTTTAGGTGGGATTCAATTATTGTGTAGTTATTATGCAGCACGGCAATTATTAAAATCAAAATATTGTGCGGATGACCAGGACTCTGAAGTAGATAATATTATACTCCAGATTCCGGATAGAGATGATTTCAAACCTTTCGAGCTTAGTTGTAAACTTGTCTACATCAATCAAAATCAGTCTCCAAACGATTATTGTTCAGCTGCAATAGGTTTGGAATCACCGATGGATCCTCTAGATAGACGAATACTAAGCTGCTTTATTAAAAGAAATGCCTAAATTTCCTGCTTGTTATTAAGGCCATTATCAACCTATAAACCATTATACAAACCACGGCCATTTGGTGATTGGAGAACCAGGCTAGTTAAAAAATACAGATTATTTCTCTGATTAGCTAGAATCAAGTACGACAAACAGTAACAACCCTCGGCTTTGGTTCCATGCGTCGCTCTCGGTCTCTGTTCCTGACTCGACTCTACCGATTACTTCCATGTAATCGTAACACCTACATCCCTGTAGGCGACCTAATTCTTGATATTTCCCTACAGATGTCTATATTCAACAGACGGCTTATAAAAAGGAAAAGAAAATGAAATTATATCCCCAGTCAATTAAATATCTTAGGATTATCATATTTACTTTTATTGGTTTCATGTTCGTAGATATAGCCAGTGCTGCATCTAAAGAAGAAATTGACATTAAAGTTAAAGGCGCTGTAGAAAGATTTCAGGAAGAAGTGTCTGGAGGTAAAGAATTTCTTGAAAAGGCTGAAGGTATTCTTATCTTTCCTGACGTTGTTAAAGCTGGGTTTGGGATCGGTGGTGAAATAGGCGATGGTGCACTACTTATAAAGGAAAAAACTGTTGATTATTATAATACAGCCGCTGCATCCTTTGGGTTCCAGATTGGTCTTCAGTTCAAAACGGTTGTTCTTGTGTTTCTTAAGAAAGATGCGCTTGATAAATTTCGTGATAGTAGTGGATGGGAAGTAGGCGTAGACGGCTCAGTTGCATTGATTGAATTAGGTGCCGGAATAGATGTTAATACTATCAATATCACAGAACCTATTGTGGGCTTTGTCTTTAGTAATAAGGGGTTGATGTATAACTTAACGTTAGAAGGCTCAAAAATTACCAAGCTTGATAAATAAGAAATTTTTCATGCCTATTTGAGATCAATTACACTTGAGCGAATATGCAGATCCCTTTGTGGATAGGGTATTTCAATATCATGCTCATGAAACTTATCCCATATACTTAGTAATATGTCACTCTTTACATTAGTAACGCCTCTTTCCGGATCTTTGATCCAGAAACGGAGTTTCAAATCCACCGAGTTATCACCAAAAGCAATTAAAAGGCATTCAGGCTCAGGGCTGTCAAGCACACGCTGTGCTTCTATTGCTGATTGGATACAGAGTTCCATTGCTTTTCGTACATCTGATTGATAATGAACGCCAATGACAATTTCCGGCCTGATTAATTTATCTGTATGTGTCCAGTTAATGACTTCCTGACTAATCAAATTTTCATTAGGGATCAGGTGCTCGGTACCGTCCATCCTTTTTACACTTGCGTATCGGGCATTTAAAGATTCTACAATTCCATACGTATCACCAACTGTGATGAGATCACCCGGTTTTATAGACTTATCCATTAATAACAACACACCACTGAACAGATTAGCAATTGACTTCTGCAGACCAAGCCCAATACCTATTCCCACCGCACCACTAAATACAGCAAAGGCAGTCAAATCAATGCCCACACTGGAAATCGCAATAACAACAGCAATGATGATCAATGTTATTTTGATCAGTTTACTAATCAGGACTTTTACCGAGGGCGTAATATCAGCTGATTTTTTAATCTGCTGCTCAATGAACTGTGACATAAGGGATGCCAGCCACAGAAGGATAATGAGTAGAAAAAATCCTTCGATCACGGTCAGTGCGGATATTCTCAATTCACCCACAGTGAGTCCAATACCATCCAGTACATTTGTCACAGGGCCAATCAGGTTTAATATATTAAGTGCAGCAACAGTCCAGACAACAACCATAATAAATTTTGATAAGGCCTTGTTTCTAAGCATCCCCGTTGTCAGATTAATAATGACCCATGCAGCTAACAGACTGACTGCTATTTTTATCAATTGATAAGATGTATCTAAAGCAGCACCAATCAATAACAACAATGACAGCGCCAATAACCAGATTACCGGTAGTATCAATGAGGCAATTAGAGATTGGTGAATAGAAAGAGAAGTCGGTATAAATCGAGGTAACGCTCTATTTTTATTTACAATTTCCTTTTCTCGCCACTCTTTTATGCCCGGTGTTAGATACCAGCAAACCAGAAGTGTCAATGCAATTAAACATAACTGGATGAGATTGCTATAGATGAATATATTGTCATACACCCAACTTTCCATTGTCATGAAAATATAATTTAGATATGTGTAGTCAGTGTATTTATCCATGTATTACAGCCATTTAATTTTCTTTGTTAGCAGGATCAATTATAGTCCTCCACGGAATCTAACACGATAATTAATAGCAACCCACCCTATTCTTGATATTTATCTACAGAGGTTTATATTCAACAGACGGTAATAAACAAGGACGCCTTAAAGAATCAATCGACACTGACACTATTGGTTTCAACAGACGGTTAACAAATAAGGACGACTACATGAACGTAGAAGGTAGAAAATGTCGGGAACATATTTTCGAAACACGGATGGCAGAGGGAATTGAATCATAACCTTGCCCCTTCTGATTTCCGTTTTCATTTTTTCATTCGACGTGATAACCACCAGTACATCACTGACAGTCCTGTTAGTATTAGATCTTCCACAATTGTCATGGTAGTCATAGGTCTCGCGAGAAAAACACCAAAGCAACCGCAGTTTTCAAGTTCCAGGCCCCGACTGACAGTAATTATTGCTAGTAGGGAATACCCGCTGTGTACAAGAGTTAGTATAGGCCCCACTAATACCGACAGAGGTTTGCGAACCATGTAGATGGCTAATTCAAGTTCAAACAATGCGACCCCAAGCCCTAGGCCTGTGGCAATATGTCCTGATACTCCCAATTGATAGGTAGCTATGACTTCGGCGAAACCAGGGATATCAAGTAGCTTTCCAATACCCGTAGTGAACATTAAAAGTATAAAAAATAACTTGAGTGCCTGAAAGAATAGTGACTGCCAGTTCTTCATTTATTTACTGGGCCTGATGGTAATGTTGATGCTCTTCAGACCATACTTGTTTTGATCCACTACTCGGTTCAAAGTTACGTATAGATTTAATGACCAGCACTATACAAACAAGCAGGATCACTCCGCCAAAAGCCAGTAAAAGTGCATGTAAAACAGGTCTTTTACCCTGCTTGTTAAGGCAACATTTTTTATACTTTAGGCCACTTCCACATGGACAGGCTTCATTTCGACCTATCGTCATTATTCAGTTCCGGATTCTTCAACCAATTTTATAGTTTGATATGATATGATGTTCTTTACACAAAACACTAGACATTTATTGTGAATTGGTTTTATGCTTTACAACTTACGTAGTCACAAAAAAATATTGTGGTCTGACCCCTATAATTCAAATCTTGCAATTTCTGTAACGAGGTCTATATTCAACAAACGGGAAACAAACAAGGACGCAGATGATGGAAGAAGCAATTAAATCACTCCGATCCTTTTTTTATACCACTCATCCCTATCCGGAGAATCACCATGCCAAAAGAACGAAATAGCAGAAGAGAAGCAATGAAGAAACCCGCCATGACTTTGAAAGAGAAACGCGCAGCAAAAAAAGCCAAAAAAGGTGGCGCTACTACTTCATTAATCCCCTCAGATAAGAAGTAGATATTTTAACCGGCAAGTCATCAGGCACTTGAAGCACAGGGAAATGGGGACAGCCCCCTTTATACCTTATTGAGATTAAATAAAAATGGAAACTATAGTCCACAAGCAGAAAAAAATAGATGATGGCAGTATTTCTTTCCCGGGATTACATTGCTGGAACCCGGTAACGGAAGTTATTACCATTGCGGCCCAAGTCAGTGGAAACCGAGTATCCTGTAGAATTGACCTTGCTGATATTAAATCAAAATTCAAAGAAGTTTCTGAAGAACCACTAACAACAGTCAAAACATACAGAAAGGAGATTGAATCTGCGGCTAGAAAATTAATCGAGAATAATAATTATGAAAAAGATGGATCTATCCTAATTAGTTTCAATGATCTTTCAGATTAATACACTTTAATATCGAACTTTATTCAACAGACGGTAAACAAACAAGGACACACGGACGACAGAACGACTACAGGAAGTAGGAGGTAGAGTAACGCCGGGAGCAGTTACCGAGGAATTATGTGACTCTACTGATTAGATAAAATTAATTATTTTCGTAATTTTTTAAAAATGAAAATACCACCCACACCCCCCGAAGAGGAAGAACGCCTACAGAAACTCAATAGTCTTGGCATACTTTACACTCCTGCTGAATATAGATTTGATAGAATTACAAAAATTGCTAAGGAAACATTTAATGTTCCAATGGCCCTGATCTCGTTGGTTGATGAAGAATGTCAGTGGTTTAAATCAGCGCAGGGACTAACCGTTAATGAGACGCCAAGAGCAATATCTTTTTGTGGCCATGCAATTCTAGGGAATCACACTCTGGTCATTTCCGATACCTTGGATGACCCAGATTTTTCAGATAATCCCCTGGTTACAGAAGCTCCATTTATTCGCTTTTATGCTGGACAACCACTTAATCATGAAGGTTCTAAAATTGGCACCTTATGTATTGTTGATACCAAACCACGAAAATTAACTTCGTCTGATCTTGATACACTAAAAAGTCTGGCTAGCTGGATAGAAAACGAACTTGTAAATGCATCAATAAATTATCAACGATTGAGAGCAGTTTTCGGTCTCGATAATGAGCAACTGCAGAAGATGATCGATCCTGTAACAGGAACATGGACCAGAACCAGTCTAGATATTCTTTTGCCTAAAGAAATAGAAAATGCCAGTCTTCGTCAAACACCTATTTCAATTATTCTGCTTGGTATTAATAACATAGAGGATATCGATGAAGAGAATGAGCAGAATGCAAGAGATTTTGCAATGAAAATAATCGCTAATAAAATTAGGGCCCCAATCAGAGTATTTGATATGATCTTTAGATATAGTTCTGATAAGTTTCTTATTTATCTTTCAAATATTAATGAAGAATCAACCAGAGTGATAAGTAAACAAATTATTTCTTATTTTGAAGAGGAAAATATTAAGTCCGGGGAAACAGACATAAAACTGCAATGTAGTTTAGGAGTGGTTAGTACCACTCATATTAAAAACATTGATTACGCAGAAATGATTACGTTAGTCGAAAAAACATTACATGAGGCCGAGGCATTAGAGGATGACCAGGCAATTTATCGAACACTTGATTAACCCTGTTTGTCGTGCATGTGCGACCCTTTTTACTACTTATCAAAAACAGGATTTCATCAACTGATCAGATCTGAATTCTTCAATATCCTTAATAGAACAAGACATATCTTCTTTCTCTAAAAAGTCGATAATCTGGTCGAGCTTCTCATCGATCGCTATTTGAATTGAGGATTTAAATGCAAAACGGGCAGCAGCGATGTGTCCATGCAGTATTGCCATATAGATAGCATCAAATTTTTGTTCCATTTCTTTTGAGTCCATTCTTGTTCCTTTTAGTAAACATTCCAATTAATAAAAATCCACAAATTACCCGCATGTGGGTTACGTTTTGCACTATAACCCATACATGGGTAAAAATCAAAGCAACTATAGAGCCATGCTTGCAAGGAATTTAAGAAATCTAAGGGGAGAACAAAGTCAGGAGAGCTTTGCACGAAAATTATCAATCAGCCAATCAACTTTGGCTAGAATCGAAAGCGAACAGCAAAACATTACCATCGATATGTTGGAATTAATGTGCAAACGCTTGAAATGTACTCCAAATGATCTTTTCAAAGATTCTTAATTAGATGAAAAGCCCTAACTGACCCATATTCTTGATCTTTCCCTAAACAGGTCTATATTCAACAGACGGTCAACTTTCATTGAGAAATTAATCGACACTGACCCTTTTGATTTCATTTTGAGGAAACTAAAGATGGAAAACGATGATAATAACGATAATGTTAACGAAGAACCTTTGGATAAGTGGATAATAGATATAGATGAAAAAATATTTTATCGGCACTTGCCTAGATCAAATGATTATTCTTTGGCTCAGTCAAGAATGGTTTATGAATTGATTGGTAATAACGATGTAGAAATCCATAGTGTCAACTTTACGCTTGGCCCATATCAAAGGATTCAAAATGTTGACGAACAATCTTTAGAAAAGTGGATAATAGATATTGATGAAAACGTATTATATCGGCACTTGCCTAGATCAAATGATTATAACTTAGCTGACTCAAGAGTAGTTTATGACTTGATTGGTAATAACGAGGTAGAAATCCATAGTGTCAACTTTGCGCTTGGGCCTTATCGAAAGATTCAATCTTAATAATAGAAAAAGGGACTGACCCTTATTATTTTTACAGAGGTCTATATTCAACAGACGGTAACAAACAAGGATTAAAGAAAAACACCCCATAATTGGGGTGTGATATAAGTATCAGAATTATTAAGGATATATTACGGAGTTACATCATAAAGTAACGAATTAGAAATTATTTTACGTCCTGTCTTTTGTGCCAAATCTACTCTCATTTTTTTCCATTTTTTATCTGCCTTAAAACTGGTAAATGTGTTAGCCATATAAACCATGCTTGGGTATTTGACAATTACATAGACAGTCCCTGTTGTAGTGCCTGATAATCCTGCCAAATAGACACGGCTTTTAGCCTCTGGTGCTAATTCTTTTTGATACGCAAAAAGCTCCTTAACATTCTCAAGATAAGCACCTGTATTACCGTTAGTATCAATAGCTATAACCTGAACTATATTTTGGCTATCGGCATTAGCACCAAATGACAATCCTATGAATAATAAAAATATTAGTGTTTGAATAAAGCCTTTGTTGTTAACTTGCATGTTGATTCCCTCTCTCTCTAAAATCTTCATATAGACTCATTCTAATTATAGT
>JAKZTI010000166.1:0-4072 GCA_047517145.1 Gammaproteobacteria bacterium | reverse complement strand
CCTGTACGAATTTCATTAGCCAGGAAGATTATGAAAAGGACATCGAGCACAGCATCATGTTTCTGCAGGGCAAGAACGATCAGGTCATCAACAGCCTGATCAAACCCATGCAGGAGGCCTCAGATGCACATGAATATGAGCGAGCTGCCCATTATCGAGACCAGATCAGTAATTTGAGAAAACTTCAGGAAAACCAATACATCACTGCCGAAAAGGGCAACATCGATGTCATTGCCTGTGAATATAAAGCAGGCGTTGCCTGTGTGTGGATGTTCTTCATCAGAAACGGTTTGAATCAGGGCAGCAAGACTTACTTTCCTAAACATCCTGCTAATGCTACCCCTGAATCGATACTGGAAGCCTTTCTAGCCCAGTTTTATCTGAAGGATCGTGCTGTCAGTGGCCTGCCCAAAGAAATACTGCTTAGTCATGAACCTGATAACAGCAAACTCCTGCAAGAGGTCATCTCAAGTCATGTGAAACGGCAAATTAAAATAAAATCTCGCTGTCGAGGTAACAGGGCCAAATGGGTGAAGATGGCATTGGAAAATGCAGGGCTTTCTCTCACGCAACACCTTGCCAATAAGGAAAGTCGGCAACATCGTACTGATAAATTAACTCAGTTGTTAAACCTTGAAATACCCATTCAAAGAATGGAATGTTTTGATATTAGTCATACAGGTGGCGAAGCGACCGTTGCGTCCTGTGTAGTATTTGATGCTGAAGGCCCATTAACCACGGATTATCGTAAATTTAATATCACCAACATTACCCCTGGAGATGACTACGCCGCTATGGAACAGGCGATCACGCGAAGATATACACGAGTTAAAAAAGAAGAGGGCAAAATACCGGATATTATTTTTATCGATGGCGGCAAGGGGCAGGTAGGTAAGGCGCAAAAGGTTCTGGAGGAACTTCAGCTCAACGAGCCCATATTAATCGGTGTTGCCAAGGGGCCTTCTCGAAAAGCTGGTCTGGAGACCCTGATCATCGAACGAGATAATAAACAACTGCATTTACCACATGATTCACCAGCCTTACATCTGATACAGCATATCCGGGATGAATCTCATCGATTCGCTATTACCGGGCATCGACAACGGCGCAAAAAGACACGCAATCAATCTCCTCTGGAAAATATTGATGGAGTAGGGCAGAAGCGTCGGCAAAATTTGCTACGACACTTTGGTGGGTTACAGGGGATTAGCTCTGCCGGCATAGGAGACCTTGCCAAGGTTAATGGAATCAATAAGAATCTGGCACAGAAGATATACGATACTTTTCACGAGAATATATGAACATACCTAACATACTGACGCTTAGCAGAATAGTTATGATCCCTGTCTTTGTAATTATTTTCTACTTACCCTTCAGTTGGCATTACCTGGCAGCTTGCGTGATCTTCATCCTTGCGGCGATTACAGATGGGCTGGATGGTTATTACGCGCGCAAACTTGGGCAAACATCTGCGCTAGGTGCCTTTCTGGACCCGGTCGCTGACAAGCTCATGATTGCAGTCGTGCTGGTGTTATTGGTCGAGGATCAACCTTCTATTTGGCTAGCTCTGCCAGCTGCGGTGATAATCGGACGTGAAATCACAATTTCTGCCCTACGCGAATGGATGGCAGAATTGGGAGCAAGCAGCAAAGTCGCTGTCTCAGGTTATGGAAAATTAAAAACTATTTGTCAGATGGTGGCACTGGGATTTTTGATTTATCACAATCCCTTGTTCGGTATTCCAATTTATACCATCGGTATGGTTCTGCTTTATATCGCTTCTATGTTGACCTTATGGTCGATGTTTCTTTACCTGCAAGCCGCCTGGCCGCAGTTAAAAGACAGCTGATGCAGCTCAAAACAAGCTAAATTGCACTGCAAATTCCGAAGTTTCTTGACAGGTGACAAGTCGTAGCTAAAATGTGCGCTCTTTTTGCGGGAATAGCTCAGTGGTAGAGCATAACCTTGCCAAGGTTGGGGTCGCGAGTTCGAATCTCGTTTCCCGCTCCAATATTTTATTATTTAGTAAGGTTCGTCACTAGAATTGGCTGAGTGGCAGAGTGGTTATGCAGCGGCCTGCAAAGCCGTCAACGCCGGTTCGATTCCGACCTCAGCCTCCAGTATGAGTTATGTCCAATTGCCCGGGTGGCGGAATTGGTAGACGCAAGGGACTTAAAATCCCTCGATCATTGATCGTGCCGGTTCGATTCCGGCCCCGGGCACCATTATAAATCAATGGGTTACATTCCACGTGGAACATTTCTGCACGATTCACTTGGCGCATTACTTGGCGCATTTTTCAAACTTATCCGTGATGGACTTCAAATTTTCCCTTACCAGGTGGCTATATCGCGCCGTCATTGAGGGGTTTGAGTGACCCATAGCTTCGCCTATCAGATGCAGATTCGCGCCAGCCTGAGCCAGAAATGAAGCATAAGAATGTCTAAGATCATGATAACGGATATGGCCCAAGTTTAATTCTTCCCTGGCGGCTTCAAATTCTTTCCTGACTGTGTAGGCAGTAACAGGGAAGGGGAGTTTCTTAAATATCTTTTTGACCTGTTTTGGGATAGGGACCGCCCTTGGTTTGCCACTTTTTGTATCTGGATCTAGAACAATGAATCCATCTACAACATTATCTGAGGTAAGTCCCATCAATTCAGACTTTCTTAATCCGGTATATGCAGCCGCCATAATCATGTTTCCGGTGTACGGGCAGAGTTTGGCAAGTTTCTCAACTTGGTCGAATGTGAGGTAGTAATGTCTTTGAGCTTCACCAGATAACAGCTTGACTCTTTTTCCAACAGGGGATTCAGTCCAACCCCATTGATACGCAAGATTTCCAAGCCGTCTGAGCAGGGCGAGTCTACGATTAATTGTTGCTGGCTTAAGTCCATCATTAAGCATGTCTGCTTTGATCTCCCCAGCAACTTCCCCAATATCAAGGAAAGTTTTGCCAGTGATGAACGGCCTGATTGCCCGTGCTTTGGATTCCAGGCCGGAATAGTCTTTGAGGTTTTTCGCTTCACCTTTTAGATACCTACTTAGGGCTTGTTCGATACCATGCGAGGTAATGGTTTGCCGTTTGATCTGAGTACGAACTTCTGCTTCGAGTTCTTGGGCTTCCTTTTTGTTTTTAACAGTTCGTCTAAATCTGATTCCGTGCTTGCGTGAAACGACATCAACCTGGTATCCGTAATCTGTTTTGTTGATCGACACTGGTTAATAAATTCTTGTAGATCGCATCGGTATATCCTCCGCCCCTTTTTGGAAGGGGTAAACTCTATAACTTTCAGTCGGCCTTCGTCAATAGCCTTGCCGATCGTGTTTGGGCAAACCTTACATATTGCCGCAGCTTCCTTGACTGTTAATATCTCGTCACTCATCCTATACCTCTATATTCCTATTAGGTGTCATTTCTGTTCACTTGCCTATTAACTCCTTTTCCAATGCGTCAAGTTTGTCTATCAAAAAACCAGTCTCAAGATGCCTGTGATATTCAAAGGATTGCTTAAGTATTTTTTCAGGCATTTTTGAGAATCGCTTGGCATCAAATTCATATTGTTTTTTAATTTGTTTAAGATCGATCATGCCATTTGTTCTGAATTTGCCAAATCATTAACGCGTGATGGAACAGCTCCCATCCTTTCTCTAACTCTTCCTCTTTGTGTTCGTGGAAATCAATCTGACCATCTTCAAGACATACGAATATATTGGCGCAACGTGCAGTAGGGCTTACGCCTTTACGATAGGCGGCTAGTTGCATATGATGTTCTGGATATACCATCTTTCCAGGTTTGAACTTGTCGGCTGTTTGTTTGGTTTTGTAGTCGATTAGCCAACCACTATTACTAATGTCTATTTGTCCGCCGTACCCATTAGATACAAAGTTTTTTTCAGTTATACATTCACTCGTTAGTTCTCTGATTTTTTCAATTAAAACATCTTTCACGTTCATGCAAAGAACATACAAGCTATGTTTTACGTCTAGCCCTCCATTAATATAATTTTCCATTGCTTTATGAAAATCAGTCCCTGCGCTTGGGGCTATGTCCATTTGTAACTCAGTGAG
>JAKZTI010000165.1:0-9636 GCA_047517145.1 Gammaproteobacteria bacterium | reverse complement strand
GTATAGAAGATATGCCACAGTAGCGAAGATAGACAGACCAAGTATCTGATAAAGCCTGCGCAATGGTGCATCCATAACGACAAAGCGAAACAACGTAATTTCAGCAACAAGACAAAGCAGCGGTAAAACGGCTGCATTTTGCTTACTTAGCATGCCTAATGGCCAGAAAATAAACAAACATATAAAAAGTGCAAGATGTCCTGTTGCTTGAGTATTTTCAAATTGAGATAACCTGCATCTAAGATACGCAGCAAATCCCAACAAGGTAAACAAAGCTGATAGTTGTGCCATCCGCTGAACTGCGTAAAGAACAGTACTGACGTTAAGGGGGTGAATTAGCCAAATTACAGCTGCCAACAGGGCCATCCAGCGACTATATTTTGGTTTAACTGGATAATAAATATTATTGTTAAGCAGTCTATCCGCACGAAATATCCAGCTCAAGATCAGAAAGATAGTCCAGCCTGTGAACAAATGGATGAGCAAGTTTACAAATTTAAAACCATATGGTTCAAGTCCGCCAATGAAATAGTTCATTGCAAAACTCAACTTTGCAACAGGGCGGGAAGATAATATATGTGTCTGCCCATCGGGACCAACAAATAACTGCGAGAGTACATCGGGTGAGAAGCTTTCGATGTGTATCTGCTTATTGTTGACGATGCTACCATGATCATCAAAAACAAAACTACCATCAAGACCTGGAAGATAAATAAGATAGGTGATTAAACAAATAGATGAAAAAAGAATAATGTCAGTAATTCGTCGTTTATGCACTAATGATTTACCCTCTCTTTGGACTAATACAGGCCTCTATAATCTGGCCACGAGAATTTTATGTTTATTAAATCCAATCTTTATATGATCAATTATTCTCAGTGTTTACTAGTAAATCATATTTTTCAAGTAGGACATGATGGACACCTTTAATTGCCTTTAATGCATTCAAATAACGAATTTTTTCTTCCATTTGGTAGCTCTCTGGAGCAGAATCCATTGTTAATGCTATGTCCCTGTATATTAATTCGTAGTCTGGGTTGCCTGCCAAGAGTCGTGAATACATTTCAAGTCTGACGTAGCCATTCGTTTCATGCTCAACAAAAGGCAACCAGATTATATCAATCTTGTCATCAATTATTTCTGCCATTGCCTTCCTGCGAAGTTTTAATTCATCTTCATATTGTTCATACAATAAAAGCCTCCCACTCTCTCTGGTGAGATCAGTGCTCTTTATCAAATCTGTATCTTTATAAAGCCAGAAAGCAAATCCAGAGGAAATAACGATAGCACAAACTAATATAAAATAATTCACACATAGTTCGTCTTTATGAAACATCATTTTTTTATTTGATTTACATTTAATAATTGCTCAAATGGAGATAAGCACTCTTCTGGATGTTATTAACAGAATAATCACCAACCTCAATATCCTTATCAGTAATTCCATAAAGTCGGTCACCACGCAATTCACCGCCTTTACTATAACGCGGATTTTTACGGTACAGTGCTATAGCTTTCCCCGGCTCAATTAAAAATTCAATATTTTCAAGCTGTGCAATTGACTGGTCTTTGACGGCAATACCCATCTGACAATTTTCAAGCTGACTGTTCAATATCGTTACCTGACTGGCTTCGCCAATTGAAATGCATTTATCTCCAGCACCGATTATATTGACATTGTTGATCATGGTTTTTGAATTCATCAAATCAATCGCATCATTACCGATATTAAAGAATTTTGAATCAGACACTGTCACATCAACAATATCCATATCCAGCGCATCAAATGCAGTATTATTAAATTCACAATCCTGAATTTTTCCTGAACTGTAGGCAACATGAAGCGCATCATCGCCGATACTATTATTGCTAATATGGCAATGATCTAGTTGAAATGAGTCCACATCGTGAATATTTAGCTGTCCTGGATAGTAAACCAGGTTACGTTTTGCAATTGATCCACCACTAACGTTAATATGACTCAGATAACTGCCAGATGCTTTCTGGCCGTGTATAACTATACTCCCCCAGGGCTCACTACTATCTTTAGCTTCAAATTTAACAGGTAATTCAGCAGTTCCTTTTGCGGTAATTTCACCATAAAAGAAGATGGAACTACCCTTTGACAGGGTAAATACTGTTCCAGGCAAAATAGTTACTTTTTGTTCTCCAGTAAAAACAAGATCTTCGGTAACATTGATTTCACCAGATAAAATAATATTCTTATTTATAGAGTCCCTTAGTAACAGTGACTGCCATGGATGTAATGATTGAGTTTCATTATCGCCAGGCAGGTCTTCAACTTCTTCAATCGTCACTGGGTTAGAAGTAATTGCATTTCTGACAGCCAATCCATTCGATTTAACTAAATCCTGACTATTCTTCCCCTTTATTAAATATCGATAATACAGTGGAGATGGAGCATATGATTCCAGACCAAATACTGCGATTTGTAAGGAAGATAATTTCTCTAGCTCCGGTTCTTTATTTACTGCAACACCGGGATATAATCTATCCAGTTCTCCATTGTTTAATACGGGGAATGTTTTATCCTGGTAGATACGAAATATCTCAAAATCTTCGTGTGATGACTCGGGGATAATTGACCATGGGTCAAAATCAACAGGGCTGTTCCCATCTATTGCTATTGTAATTTCTATTTGCTCTTCAGATTGTTCTTTAACAAGATAATTTCCAGCACTTAAGCTCAGTTGCTGCTCAATATATTTATGCCTCAATTTATATGCTTGTTTCAGCTGTTCAATGGCATCTACATATTCTTCCATAGAAAAAGGCAAAGTCATATTAATTCCAAAATGTCTATTTGCAGCATCAGGCTGTTGACGATAAGGATCTGCTTCTAATTCAGGAATAATTGTTTTATTTGCATCATCAATCATATCAGTGACAGAATTTATGGTGAATTTCTTCCATAGTTCATGATTTACTGAATCAAATTCATGTTTCAATATTGGGTTCAATAAAATTTGTTTAAATAATGGTGTTACCGGTAGTTCCACATCATTCTTTGTCCAAAAGCGTAGATCCCACTCAATCGGCTCAAATTTACCTTTATAGGGATCGAAATAGATCTTGTGGTTATGAAATAAATCATGATGGTAACTACCAACAAGTTTATCCAGGCCCCAAAAAAGATAAAACTTTTTTTTATCAAAATAGGTATCAAATACCTGCATAAATTCTATTGAGCTTACATCATTAACAATTCTGATAAACATCTGAATATCTTCACGGTTGTCTGATGATTCCACATTCCTAGAAGCATCTTTTTGCCATAATCTATCATCATTCCACATTGCAGGTGTTCCATCAGCATTATCGAACAACGTATTTGTCTTTCTATAAGTTTTTAAGTAAGGATTAATAATTAACTTAGTGTCGCCAGAATAAATGCTCCCGGGCATGCGCTTATTTTTACGCAGAAATGATTCATCTATTTTACTCAGGAAAAAATGCAATCCATTATATTCATTATTGATAAAAACACGTGCGGGGAAATATTCAGGTGTCAATAGACCAATCGATCTGGCCATATCATAACTAATCAAATCGATTATCGTCTGGATAGTAGTAGGATTGACCAGATTAAACTGGCGTTCACCGCGGTAGGTATTATATGGCGCTAATTTCACTCTATATGATTTTTTATCATATAACCAGTGCATGGGTAAGCCACCCCGATAACGAAACTGCGCCTCACCTGAAAATGCCGGTTTATCGATCTTGATATGACTTTGTATAAACTGAAGCCTAGCACTTGCAGGTAAATCTGATTCCAATAGTTCTATATCTTTTTCATCCACAAATAGATTAAAAGAAGGCAAGGTCGTAATGGCTGGCAATTTTCTTGCCGTGTGTTTCTGATATGTTCGTGTTAAAAACACCCTGGTAAAGAAATGAATATTGGTAAGATTGTAATCCATTTCTCTATTCGTCGCATTATCATACCTAATCATGTCTTTAATTCCACCAAAGAGAATACCGCATGAAATAGTCAGGAGTAATATTGCAAAAAGTGCGGGCCAATATGAGCAAATTTTTGAATGACTGGATATCATATTACTATTTTATCTTCAGTTTAGAGACTCTGGAGTAACCATCTCGCTTTAAATATCTTCCTGAAATAAGAGATATAAAAAGAAGCCCTATAAAGCTTAAAATAATAATCTGTCCAATTGTAAATACTTCAGGATATTTTCGAAAGAATACACGACTGGGTAGATTATCAATCGCTAGTTGATAATATTCAGCATAACCAAATCTTTGAAGAGACTTGATGTGAGGAAATTCAATTTGAAAATTTTCCTCTATTTGGCAAAAGAAAGCATTTAAGGATTTAGTTTCGTTCTTTGTTAATTTATCTTCAATGTCATGGAATTTTTCAAATTTTATTAATAGTGAGGTATTAGGCACATTATAATTAGAAATAGAAAAACGACTTAGTGTTATCGACGCATATGGAACTCCATATAACAAAATAAAATGAATATTATCAAATGATTTAATTTGTAATGATTCAGAAATAGATTCTGGTGGGTGGCTGCTAATATTAGCAAGTTGATCAATTAAAATTGATCGCTCTTTTCTCTTTATTCGACTAAATAAAGAATGTTTATCCAACGGAGAAATCTTCTTATTGTAACTTTTTACCTCAAATTTGTTTATGTTTGCAGGTATTGTCTGGGTGTCTATATAATTTATTTGCTCCCTCTCAGTAAAATAATCCAGAAAATCACTGTTCAAAATAGATACCAGCTCATTATTTACACTAAGTATATTTAAATCATCGAAGTCATAATAAATTCTGGTCCTGTCACTTTGCCCTATAAGACTTTCAAAATTAGATTCTATTATTGAATCTATTACACCAATCTTATAATAAAAAACAGCTGCCGAATAAAAGTCATTTTTATCGATCAAAAAATAGGCATTATTATAACCCTGGTTTTCACAGGTATTTTGGGAAATATCCTCCGTTAAAGCATTGGCAATTATGGTTGTCATTGCTAATGCAACTAGCGCATAAAACGTTTTTATGATGAAAGTCACCTTAACAACTCTATACAGAAGATAAATCCTGATCATAGGCAACCAATGTAGCACGGGTAACACTGTCATCAGCTTGCAGCGTATTCATGAAGCTGGTTTGGTCGCCTTTTGTTTTTGCTTCCAGTGTGATCTCTGTTCCTGCCTCCGATACAGTTTTTGATTTTATTGAAAGCTTCTCTGTCTGTTGCCTTATATCATTGAGTATGCTTTCCTCTTTTGATGGGTCAGATATCTGAATAACTAGCAAAAACGTATCTGCAACACCTTTGCCACTCCTGGTTAAAATTAGCATGAAGATTGCGATCATAACCGAACCGACAATAGATATATTATAGTAACCAACACCATTGGCGATGCCGGCACTGATTGCCCAGAAAAGGAAGATCAAATCCATACTGTCTTTTACCGGCGTCCTGAAACGGACGATGGACAAAGCACCCACCATGCCAAGGGATAGAACCAGATTGCCACTGATGGTCATAATGATCATGGAGGTAACAGCACATGCTAATACCAGCGAAATATTAAAACTGCGCTGATATAGGACCCCTTGATAGGTTTTTTTATATATGAAGAATATAAACATGCCTATACAGAACGACATCGATATATTAATTAATATGTTTAATGTTGTTATTCTGTCTGTACTACCCATGGACATTGCGATAAAACTTTTCTGCAGTACATCTGTAAAGGTAACTTGATCCATGATTAATTGTCCTCCCATTTTTGGACTTTATGGAATCTTCTGGCTAATGTGTATTTGCTGATGGCCATTCTTTCGGAGCTGACTGCTGATAATACATTCCTTAAATACCCCGGAAAGAATTCATCATATTTTATTTCCAGTATCTGTTTGCCTTCAATAACAACAGGCATCATATCTTTTACTGGTGAAAACAAATCAAGATGATTGATGTTCGAACGTAAATCTTGATCGAATGTCACTCTGATATTTGAGAAAGGTAATATAAAAGCCACCCGCTTGTATTCAACGATAACTTTTGGTTTATAAAGTTTCGTCACGAATGTTGTGTATATTTCATTCAGAACAGGATTATCTTTATCCAGTAGAATTGCATAATTGCCAAGACATACCTCCTCGGCATCTTTTTTTGAAATAGTGACAGAATCTTTTTTTACAATTTGTCCATATTTACGTTTTATCTCAAACTTTACTGTGTTAATCGCATCGTCACCATAGGTTCGCAATCTGATTTTTTTTCTCAACAAATCACCAGATTGCTTTTGGTACAGGCATTCATCATCTATTGAATCAAAATAAAGACTGCGTACCCGGTATCCTTCCAGTTCCTTGCAGTTCACATCCATTTCCATTAATTTTGACAGTTGATGTATTGCACTATCCGACTGGATTTGATTTAGATAGTATTTTAATTCGTAGCGTTTGAATTGCATTTGAGGAAGTTATCAGGAGAAAAACATAGTTCGGTAAATTGTTTACTAATTTGATTCGATACTCTCTGAGTATATAAGCATAATTGAACTAAGAGCGACATTGTAACCGAAAGCAAGCTGTCATGGTTAAATACTCTATTGCTTTGATTTATCATATTAAATCATGCCATGATGAGAAATGGTTTTATCATTTATGCGCAAGTCTTTTTTAGGCTTCATCCTTTCAATTCGGGGCAACAACAGAAGATACAATCGCGGGATCGGAGACCGAGAATTGCGCCAGAAACGGTGATCAAGACAAACTAAAGTTCCGCCCCTGTAACAAGATTGCGTGAGGCATTTCTTCAGTACTAAGCTAGAGCCTCAGGTACAAATTAGGTACAAGCCCCAGGCTGATGCTTGGTGGCCACAATATCCGTATTACAAACCCACTCAGCATTAGCATCACGACTCCATTGTAGGGTTTCACCCTTAACCTGTGGTGGTCCTTTCAGGACTGTACATGTGATTGCAGACACTCCGGTAGCAGAAACAAATGTCGTCTCAATGTCACAGACTGCAGTATCGAGTATACCAATAAATCCGGAATCAGCTGCAGTAAGACTAGGCGTAGCACCATCAGCTATCGCAAGCTCAAACCCTACCTTGCCACCTGTAACCTCTGCCAAAGCAGCTGTTGCCTGCGACTTGATGGTATAATCCTGATAGGCTGGCAGCGCAATCGCGGCCAAAATACCAATAATCGCGACCACGATCATCAGTTCGATCAGTGTAAAACCTTGTTGGTTCATTTTCATGTTTTAATCCTCAATTAAATTGATGTATTCATGCCCAATACTGGATATGAATCCCTTTATCTGTCCCTGCTAAGGAAATTCTTCCAGAGAGACTGGTGTTATTTGATGCATATACCGTGCCAAGATCATTAAACTCTAATAAACAAACACTTATATAAAGCAATGCAAGATAAACCAGATAAATAGTGTCTCAATTTTGTCGCAAAGTGACAATTTGCGTCAGTTCCTGGACAATCTTAATCGAAATTACAGCTTATTTTTGCTTGTTATCCAATCCAAATTTCTTCAGACGATAACGTAGTGCGCGCAGTGTTAATCCCAGTTTTTTTGCTGTTGCGTTTCGATTCCAGCGTGTTTGCTGAAGAACGTCCAATATCGCATTTCGCTCCACATTATCAAGTTTATGTTCCAGGGAATCAGAATTAATCTCCGATCTCTCATGCTCTGATTTCCCTGACACTTCTTTTAGATGTAAATCTTCGGGAACGATAACATCACCTTCAGCCAGGGCAAGTGTACGTTCAAGGATATTTTCCAGCTCACGGATATTGCCAGGGAAGGAATAAGATTGCAGTTTGCTTAAAGCCCCTGCGGATAAATTTGTTTTTCCCTGACCTGCCTTACCGCCTATTTGTGAGATGATATGCTCCACCAATAAAGGAATATCCTCCAGGCGTTCCCTCAAGCTAGGGACATGAATCTCAATGACATTGATACGGTAAAACAAATCTTGTCGGAACTTGCCTTCCTCTACCAGAGTATTTAGATCTTGATGGGTAGCACTTAAAATACGAACATCGACAGGTATTTCATCAGTACTGCCTACAGGCCTTACAGTTTTCTCCTGAATGGTGCGGAGTAATTTTACCTGCATATGCAATGGTAATTCAGCGATTTCATCAAAAAACAGGCTGCCTCCCTCAGCAGTCCGAAACAAACCATCTTTGTCAGAGACGGCGCCTGTAAAACTTCCTTTTACATGGCCAAATAATTCACTCTCCATCAATTCAGTAGGAATTGCTCCACAGTTTACTGGTACAAACTTTCCTGCAGATCTTGCCCCTTGTTCATGAATCATTCTGGCAACCAGCTCCTTGCCAGTACCAGTCTCTCCACTGATATATACAGGTGCCTGACTCCTTGCTAATTTACTAATCGTTTTCCTGGTGGCATCAATAATTAATGTGTTGCCAACCAGTTCGTACACCAATTCCGTTTCTGATGTCTTGAGTTTAATTGCTGCTCTTACCAAACTACGCAAAACTTCGAGGTCAACCGGCTTACTAAGAAAATCAAAAGCTCCGGACTTTAATGCCTGGATGGCAGATTCCATGTTGCCATGTGCAGTGATGACCGCAACAGGTAACTGTGGCATGTTTGCCTGGATATAAGAGACCAACTCTAATCCGTTACCATCAGGCAAACGCATGTCAGTCAGACAAATATCGAACTTATGTTTTATTAATAGTGAATACGCTTCTCGCAAATTCTCAGCAGACAAGCAATCAACATCCATACGTGCCAATGTGATTTCCAGCAATTCCCTGATATCAGGTTCATCATCTATGATTAGCGCCAGCGGTTTTTTCATTGTTGTAAGTTCTGATGTTTCTCGATATGGGCGAAATGTATACGGAAACAACAGCCCTTGGAAGTATTTTCAGCCAGTACCAGAGAAGCCTGATTTGCTTCACAGAGTTCTCGAGAAATATACAAACCCAGACCAGAACCCTCTGCATCTGTGGTAAAGAATGGCTCGAATAACTGTGTAGCAACGTCCTCGGGCATACCTGGTCCGTTATCGATCACGTCAAGATAGGGTTTGCCCGTGCCTTCGCGCACGCCCCATTGATACTCTATCAAAGGATGACCCTGACTATATCGTAATGCATTTTCGCTAAGATTCCATATCACCTGTGCTAGCTGACTCACATCCATGCGAACCACAACAGTATCCAATGTTGTTCCAATATGAATATCGTCTTTCTCAAGTTGTTTCTGGTTTGAGAATTCAGTAATAAAATCTTGCATCCATTCACTAATATTTATATTTTCAGGGACTGCAGGCTCGCGTCGGCTAATCCGCATCATATTTTCAATAATTCTGTTTACCCGCCTGGCATGATCAGTAATGATGTTAATCAGGCGTCCGTCTTCTTTTCCAAGAAATTCCGATTCGGATAAAAGCTGGCTGGCATGACTAATCGCACCCAGTGGATTTCTGACTTCATGAGCGATACTCGCAGATAGACGGCCAAGTGAAGCCACTTTTAAGTTCTGCGCGTGTTGGCGTATTTTTGCGACATCTTCAAGAAAGATCAGTACACCAAACTCAGATTCGGGATTCAAT
>JAKZTI010000164.1:0-4624 GCA_047517145.1 Gammaproteobacteria bacterium | reverse complement strand
ATTTCGATTTTGATTTCGGCGGTGGGGCTGATGAAGATCCTGCAGATTACTGGTTTACACCGGATAAGGTGGATGAGGTCAAGGTTATCCATGATTATCTGGAGGGTTTACCTGCTGTCGGTAAGGTGCTCTCGCTGGCCTCTCTTATTCGTGTGGGTGAAGATGTGAATCAGGGAGAATTTGATGCCTTTGAACTGGCCATCGTCTATAAGCGTATGCCGGTGGAGTTGAAGTCGAGCATGATCGACCCTTATATATCAATTGATGATAATGAAGCACGGATTAATCTGCGTATTCTGGACTCTCTTGAAAATTTACGTCGTAATGAATTGCTCAAACAAATTCATTACGATCTGACCAGTAAGCTGGGATTTCCCGAAGACCGAATTGCCATCTCTGGGCTGTTGGTACTCTATAACAACATGCTGCAGAGTTTATTTAAGTCCCAGATCCTGACCCTGGGTGTGGTTATGGCAGGCATTGCCCTGATGTTACTGGTGCTTTTCCGCTCAGTCTCCCTGGCGATAATTGGCATTATTCCAAATATACTGGCATCGCTTATTATCCTTGGTCTGATGGGTTTGCTTCGTATCCCGCTTGATATGATGACTATCACCATTGCCGCGATCACAATTGGCATTGCGGTTGATAATTCTATCCATTACATCTATCGATTCAGGGAGGAATTTGCCAGGACGCAGGACTACATAGAGACCCTGCATTATTGTCACGCAAATATTGGCAAGGCCGTTTTCTATAACGCCATCACCATCATCATCGGGTTTTCCATACTGGTGCTGTCAAATTTTATACCAACTATATATTTTGGTGTATTGACAGCATTTGCCATGCTGGTGGCCCTATTAGCGGCATTGACCTTATTGCCAAAATTGATCTTAATCTGGAAGCCATTCACGATAAAAAAATAAATACTTAATTAACAATAGCTTATCCTGTATATTCTTGTACAGGTGGAACATGTGAAGCAGGTTTTTGTGTTAATAATTTCGTTTGTTCAGAAACCTTTTACTTCTGAGTGGAACTAACTAGAATATACCGTCTGCGTCAGGCCACGGTCATTGACCAGAACAACGGTAAGCAAGGTTAACAAATCAAGACTACTGCAGGGGAACATTACCTGTTTAATTGGGAAAAAGAGCAGAGAAGAAACAAATGAATAAAACAATATCTCTAATAAGTTGTGTGTGTCTGGTTCTTGTATTCAACACAGCGCAGGCAACAATTCAGTCTGCTGAGGAAGTGGTGATGAGTACAGCGGATGCAGTACTTGAACGACTGACCGCTGAGCGCGAAGCACTTGATGCTGACCCTACTAAAATCTATGGTTTGGTGAATGAGGTGGTTATTCCTCACTTTGATTTTGTCAGTATGTCTAAATGGGTGTTGGGTAAAAAGAGCTGGCGTGGTGCCTCTGAAAGCCAACGGGAACAGTTTGTCGGCGAGTTCAGGACTTTACTGATACGTACTTATGCCAAGGCTTTACTGGAATACTCAGATGAAGAAATAGTATATTTGCCTGTAGAAGAAAATCCTGATTCAAATCTGGTTGTGGTAAAAACAAGGATCAATCAAGCGGGATCAACTGCTGTGCCAATCGATTATCGTATGCATGTCAGCGGTGGTGAATGGAAGGTCGTCGATCTCGTTGTCGATGGTGTCAGTCTGATATCTACCTATAGAGAGTCATTTGCCTCTCAAATTAAAAAAAGTGGGCTTGATTCCCTGATCAGCAAGCTATCACAACGTAACGCAACCATGGTTAGAGCCGAGGATAATACGGCTTCCAACTGATACTTTTCCGTTTTCTGCCAGTTGGTGCCGCATAATCGCGGTGTTCAGTATTAGTCTTGTCGGCATCAATTCTTTGATGCTGAAATCTTCTTAAATCGTGTAAACTAGCCTGCTTTTTATCCAAGTTAAACAGAAATGGCAGGCTGGTTTTCCTGTTTACATTTTTAGTTATTGGGTTTTATCAGGAGTTACAGATGCAGGTTGAGGAAATCAAGCAGAAGATTGAGCAAGGCTTCACTGATTGCGAGGTATATGTCGAGGGGGACGGTCGTCATTTTCAGGCAATAGTAGTGAGTGATATTTTCTCAGACAAAAACATGGTGCAACAACATCAATTGGTTTATCAAACTTTAGGTGACAGGGTCGGTGGCGATATACATGCCTTGTCAATCAACACGTATACTAAAGAAGAGTGGCAACAACAGAAAAAACTTAAAGGCGTTCAATAAGGCTGAATTAGTACAGTTACGATGGACAAGTTAATGATAAAAGGTGGGCAACCACTGGAGGGAGAAATCAGAATTTCTGGTGCCAAGAATGCGGCCTTGCCTATTCTGGCTGCTACAGTATTGGCTGATGAACCAGTGAAAATCAGCAATGTTCCTCATTTACATGATATTACAACAACAATAGGTTTGCTGGCGCGTATGGGTTCAGAACTCACCATTGACGAGCATATGAACCTCGAAGTTGATAGCACCAAGATTAAGGAGTTTTTTGCACCCTATGAGTTGGTGAAGACAATGCGATCATCAATTTTAGTATTGGGACCACTGTTGGCCAAGTATGGCAAAGCCGACGTTTCCTTGCCTGGAGGCTGTGCCATTGGTTCAAGACCTGTAAATATACACTTGCAGGGTTTGCAATCTATGGGTGCAGATATTCAAGTTGAAGGTGGTTATATTCGCGCGACTGCCAAAAAATTGAAAGGCGTACATCTGACAATGGATATTGTTACCGTAACCGGTACAGAAAATTTGATGATGGCCGCAACTCTGGCAGAGGGAACCACTGTTCTTGAAAATGCTGCTCGTGAGCCTGAAGTGTCAGATCTGGCAAATTGTTTAATCAGTATGGGTGCTAAAATCAAGGGCGCAGGAACAGATCGAATAGAAATAGAAGGGGTAGAAAAACTCTCTGGCACCAGCTACAAAATAATGCCAGACAGAATAGAAACAGGAACCTACCTGGTGGCTGCTGCCATGACTGGAGGCAAGATCAAATTAAAAAACACCAGGGCAGACTTGCTTGATGCAGTACTCTCGAAATTAACTGAGGCAGGGGCCAGTGTGAGTGTCGATGAGGATACAATTACTCTGGACATGGACGGACGACGTCCGACAGCGGTCGATATTCATACGATACCTTTCCCGGGTTTTCCGACGGATATGCAGGCGCAATTTACAGCAATGAACTGCATTGCAATAGGCGGCGGTGTGATTACGGAATCGGTATTTGAAAACCGTTTTATGCATGTGCAGGAGTTGCAACGTATGGGGGCGGACCTGAAACTGGAAGGCAACACTGCAATCAGTACTGGTGTTGATGGTTTAACCGGTGCCCCGGTCATGGCAACTGATCTACGTGCATCCGCCAGCCTGGTTTTGGCAGGCTTGGTTGCAGAAGGAGAGACAGTTGTTGACCGTATTTATCATATAGATAGAGGTTACGAAACGATCGAGGAAAAACTGACGCAACTCGGCGCTTATATACGCAGGGTTGCCTGATTCCGCTTACGTATTTAATTCAGGAAGTATGATTAATGTCCAATAATATTACTATCGCTGTCTCAAAGGGGCGCATATTTGAAGATGCTATGCCACTACTGGCTGCACTGGATATTTATCCCACCGAAGAACCGGAGACGACACGCAAGTTGATTCTGGAAACAAACCGCCCCGAGGTGAAGATTATTATCGTTCGAGCAACAGATGTTCCAACCTACGTGGAATATGGTGCTGCAGATATTGGTATCGCTGGTAAGGATGTTCTGCTGGAATATGATGGCAACGGGCTGTATGAACCACTTGATCTGAAAATCGCTCAGTGCAAGATGGTAGTTGCGGAACTAAAAAATTCCAAAAATGAAGACAAGGGTGGTAGAAAACGAGTAGCCACCAAGTACATTAACATCGCGCGCAGTTATTTTGCCAGTCAGGGTAAGCAAGTTGAAATTATTAAACTATATGGTTCCATGGAGCTAGCACCAGTACTTGGTTTGGCCGATCAGATTGTTGATCTGGTTGATACAGGCAACACTTTGAAAGCCAATGGTCTTGTCGAGGTCGAAATCATCACAGATATCAGTTCCTGGTTGATTGTAAACAAAGGCGCAATGAAGATGAAAAATGATCTCATCAAGCCAATGATAGAAAAGTTGGCAGAAGTTGTAGAAGCAAAATGAAACTCCGTCGTTTAAATAGTTCTGATGCTGTTTTTAAAGAACAATTAAATTCATTGCTCTCTAATACGGATGAAGCCACTGCAGAAATTAGCCGAACCGTCGAATCTATTCTGGCTGATGTCAGAACACGTGGTGATGAAGCACTTCTGGAATACACCAACCGGTTTGATGATCGTGATGCGGTACATGATGAGATTGAAATTCCAGCGGCAGAACTTGAAGCAGCATTAGCTATAATCCCGGCAGAACTCCGCAAGGGCCTGGAACATGCAGCAAGCAGGGTGCGCGAATACCATGAAAGACAGAAGATGGAATCATGGTTATATAAAGATAAGGAAGGAAATACGCTCGGGCAACAAGTCACGCCGTTGGACAGGGTTGGTATATACGTGCCTGGCGGAAAGGCGG
>JAKZTI010000163.1:0-10915 GCA_047517145.1 Gammaproteobacteria bacterium | reverse complement strand
CTGGATTACAAGTCTTTTTCACTGATGAAGCAGATAAAGAAAAAACTAAATGGTGTTATGCTGATGGGTTAGAGACCTATCTGGCAGAAGAGTTGGCGGGTTGTGAACTGCTGCCCCCAGAACCTTTTCTTGAGAGTATGAAAGGTGATCATGAAGCAGCTGAATGGGCAGTGCACTGGTTGCCTGAAGCAGGGGAGTTGGTCACAGAGAGTTATGTCAATCTGGTGCCGACTGTCCAGGGTGGCACACACGTCAATGGTTTAAGGTTAGGCTTATTGGAAGCCATGAGAGAATTTTGTGATTCACGCAATTTATTACCACGTGGACTCAAACTTTCCGCTGAAGATGTTTGGGATCGTTGTAGTTATATTCTTTCGGTGAAACTGGACGATCCACAATTTTCAGGGCAGACAAAAGAACGTCTTTCCTCCAGAGAATGTGCTGTTTTTATCTCCGGTATTGTTCGTGATAGTTTTAGTCAGTGGTTACACCAGCATATAGAAATGGGTGAAAAGATCGCCGAGCTGGCTATTGATCATGCACAGATAAGGCTTAAGGCCAGTAAGAAAGTTGTACGCAAAAAGCTCAGTGGCGGTCCACCGCTACCAGGGAAACTAACAGATTGTTCAATGCAGGATCTGGCGGTCACTGAATTGTTTCTCGTTGAAGGCGATTCTGCGGGTGGCTCTGCCAAACAGGCACGGGATCGTGAATTTCAGGCAGTTATGCCATTAAGAGGCAAGATATTAAACACCTGGGAAGTCGATTCATCCCAGGTGCTATCATCAAAAGAAGTGCATGATATCGCTGTCGCAATTGGTGTCGATCCGGGATCGGATAATCTCGATGGTCTGCGTTATGGGAAGATCTGTGTGCTTGCCGATGCCGATTCTGATGGTGCACATATTGCCACGCTACTCTGTGGTCTGTTCATGAAACATTTTCAGCCACTGGTTGAAAAAGGACATATTTATATCGCCATGCCACCCTTGTATAGAATTGATGTTGGTAAGGAAGTATTTTACGCACTGGATGAATCCGAAAAACAGGGAATTCTGGACAAGATTTCTGCTGAAAAAAAGAAAGGCAGGGTCAATGTGCAACGGTTTAAAGGTTTGGGAGAGATGAATCCTTTGCAACTTCGTGAAACTAGCATGTCTCCTGAGACCAGGCGTTTAGTCAAACTGACACTACCAGATATTAAAAAAGCCGAAAAAATGATGGACATGTTGCTTGCTAAAAAGCGGGCATCAGATCGGAAAATGTGGTTGGAGAAGAAAGGTGATCTTGCAAGCGTATAATAATTTCGTAAGCCTTGAGTACGTTTTTTATTATCATAATTATTAATAGAGGACAAAAAAATTGGCCGAAAACAGTAATTTTGATTTTCAACAGAATGAACAAAGACCGCTGCAAGATTTTACTGAGCAGGCATATCTTGATTATTCCATGTACGTTATTCTGGACAGGGCATTACCTCATATAGGGGATGGCTTAAAACCGGTTCAGCGGCGCATTATCTATGCCATGTCAGAGCTTGGCCTGAAGTCTATTGCAAAATATAAAAAATCTGCTCGTACCGTGGGAGATGTTATCGGTAAATTTCATCCGCATGGAGACGCCGCATGTTATGAGGCCATGGTTCTGATGGCACAACCTTTTACCTATCGTCATCCCCTGATTGATGGTCAGGGCAACTGGGGCTCGATGGATGACCCTAAATCCTTTGCTGCTATGCGCTATACGGAATCAAAACTGACCGCCTATGCTGAAGTACTCTTGAGTGAATTGGGGCAGGGGACGGTTGAATGGTCACCTAATTTTGATGGAACACTTCAGGAGCCAGAATTATTACCAGCCAGGCTGCCAAATATTTTGTTAAACGGCACAACAGGCATTGCCGTGGGTATGGCGACAGATATACCGGCACATAATCTTATCGAAGTAACAAATGCCTGCATCAGTTTACTGGGATCACCAAAGTCGACAGTCAAAGAGCTCTGTGAACATATTAAAGGTCCTGATTTTCCAACTAACGCAGAAATTATCACCCCCAAAGAAGATCTTCTCGAGATGTACAAAACCGGCAATGGCTCTGTAAAAATGAGGGCTGTCTGGGAAAAAGAAGATAGTAATATTGTTGTCTCAGCGCTGCCACACCAAAGTTCAAGCAGTAAGATACTTGAGCAAATAGCTGCGCAAATGCACGCGAAGAAGTTGCCCATGCTGGATGATTTACGTGATGAGTCAGATCATGAAAATCCTGTCCGGATTGTGTTAGTCCCCAGATCAAACAGGGTAGATCGCAATGATCTCATGTCTCATCTGTTTGCGACAACCGATCTTGAACGTAGTTACCGCGTCAACATGAATATTATCGGCACAGATGGTCGACCAAAAGTCATGGATCTGAGATCGATCCTGAAGGAATGGTTGTCATTCCGTATAGCAACTGTCACAAAACGCCTGGAGTATCGACTGGATAAGATACTTGCTCAGATTCATATTTTAAAAGGTTTGATGATTGCATATCTGAATATTGATGAAGTCATTAAGATAATTCGGGAAGAAGACAAACCTAAAGCTGTTTTAATGAAACGTTTTAAATTATCTGATATTCAGGCTGAAGGCATACTCGAACTTAAATTGAGAAAACTGGCGAAACTTGAAGAGATCAAAATCAAGGGTGAGCTAAAAGAATTTGAAAAAGAGAGAAAGGCATTAAAACAAACGCTAGGCTCAAAGCAACGACTGAAAACCCTGGTAAAAAAAGAACTTCAGGCAGATGCAAAAGAATTTGGTGACAAAAGAAAATCCCCATTAATTGAACGGGAAGAAGCGCAGGCGATTGATGAAACAAAATTAATTCCGACTGAAGATGTGAGTGTCATATTATCAGACAAGGGCTGGATCCGCGCGGCTAAAGGTCATGATATAGATCCATACAGTTTAAATTATAGAGCTGAGGATAGCTTTAAGTGTTTAGCTACAGGGCGTAGTAATCAAATTACTGTCTTTATTGATTCAACCGGGCGTTGCTATACCTTGCCCACGCATTCATTACCCTCAGCAAGAAGTCATGGCGAACCGGTTTCAAGCAAGCTAAATCCACCGGATGGTGCCAGCTTTGAAGGCGTCATGTTGGGAGATGGAGATAAGCTTCATCTGTTGGCGTCTGATGCCGGTTATGGATTTATTATAAAACTTGAAGATATGGTGACTAAAAATAAAAATGGCAAAGCAATTGTGAATTTACCAAAAGAATCGCAAATATTACCGCCTGTAGTTGTTAGCCAATATGAAACTGACTTAATTGCTGCAGTATCCACGATTGGTAGATTATTAGTCTTGCAGCTCAATGAACTACCGTTGTTAGCCAAAGGTAAAGGCTTGAAAATTATTCAAATTCCACCGGCAAAACTGAAAGCGCGTGAAGAATATGTTGTTGCTATGACTATCATTCCTGCAGGGTCAACATTAAGTATCAAATCCGGGCAGCGACATTTGAAGTTAAAATCTGCAGATATTAAACACTACATGGGGGAACGGGGACGGCGTGGCAGCATGCTACCTCGTGGGTTCCGTAATATATCCGGGATGGAGGCTGTTGATGCGTAATTTCAACTACATCACTACTTCATTTTCTGAAGTAATCTCCTCTTGAGGTGGATGGACAAGATAGCCCGACACAAAATCTGCACCACATTCGATGGCGGTTGAAAGATAGTCAGCATTATCTATTCTATCTGCAATGGTAAGTGATCCAAGTTCTCTTGAGCCTTCTAATAGTTGGCGCAATTCATTAACCTCTACTGCTTTTTCCTCAGAATCAATTGTTTCATACATAGGAATTTTGACAAACTCGAATGATGTCTGGCTTGTACATGAATTTAATGTAGATAAGCCATGGACATTGGTCAGGGCAAATGAAATCCCATATTGATCTCTGAGCCCCATCATAATTTCCATAACATTATTTTGGTGGGCAATAAAATGTTCGGAACGGACCTCAAACGTGATAGATGACGCAAGACTGGGTAGTTTAAAATGTTTAATGAGTTTATCAATCCACTCAATTAACCCTTTATCTAACAAGGTGTCTTCTTCCAGCGTGATAAGAAAACCAACCTTATCTTTCCCTTCCTTTTTTATTTTATGTAATCTGTCGATGACATGTCTGATGACCCAGTAGTCCAGTTTTTTTGCGAGTTTGTTTTGTTTCAACACGGGGAAAAATTCGTTATATCCTAGTAATTGACCGTCCAGATCAATCAATTTTGTACGTAACTGATATATGCTTGTATCAATAATCTCAGTCGCTTCTGATACGCTGATGATTGGCTGAAAGAAAGGTTGTATACGATTTTCTTTAATTGAATTCTGAACATGTAAAACCAGTTTCTGATCAGCAACATTCGTACCTTGTGAACTTCCTCCAAAGATAACAAATGAATTATCAGTATTATCCATTGCCAGTCGAACTGCTGCGTCTGCACAAGCCACATTCGTCTTTGCACCACGAGAACTATCTTTTATAAAAGCGATCCCAATACTTATTTTATAGTCTATTGGATTGCCTTCATACTCAAAGGGTGATGACGTAGCCTTCACGCAAAGACTTTCAGCAAACTCAGTGTACACTTCCTTATTTTCAGGTTCGAGTATGATGACAGCGATTGTGTCATCATTTATTCTGATCACTTCAATACTGCCAGTTTTTATTGATGAACTGGTTTCGACGATAATATTAGCTAAATGGCTTGTTAGTTCGTCAGCAGGTATCAAGCCGATTGTGCTGTGAATTTCACTAAATTTATCAATAGTCACCAACAGCAATGCGCCATCTTCCTGTGTATCATTAAGTCTTTGGATAAATTTAACTCTGTTTACAAGTTTGCCTTGTAGTAGTTGGGCATCATCCTTGCTGCTACCCTCATCTTGCTTACTAATTGTGCGATAAACCGAGTTCTTTAATTTAGAAGTGGTTAGCCCATCTTTGCTAAGACAATCTTGTGCGCCGTAGCGAAATGCTCTGACAGCTATTTTTTCATGATGACGATCTGTGACCAGAATTGTTGCCGGGAAATTATCGTCTGTTTTACAAATTTTGAGCCAACCCAGTCCATTAATATCCGTCCCAAGTTTGTAATTTATGAACAGCAGATCAAAATTCTGCCAAGGAAAGGTGTTACCAGGGCATCCAAGCTCAGGATCATATTCTTTAACATCGGAACCAGGAAAGTGTTTGGAGAAAAAACGCGATAACACGCGCCGAAATCTCTCTGATCTGTCAATAACCAACACTTTATTGATATTCACATCGGACATGAATTTATTTAATTTTCCTTGATCATTTATTGAAACGCCAGACTGCTTTATAAGCAGGGTATTGTGCATCTGCTTTACCACCCTGTCACCCTTGATTATATAATAATTTCACCTCGATATGTTCACTAGAAACCACGTGCATCTGCAGGCTATAGAATAAAAATTAACATTCCGCTAAGATTGCCTGACCTCCATTAGAATGCACAGTAGAAATGGGAAATAAAATACTACACACAGTCAAATTTATAGGTCTTTCAGAACATGAAAAAAAAGTGCTGGGTGCTATTTTCATGCTGTCCAGGACAAGGCCAACTTCATTTAGTCTCTATGATGAAGACGAAAATGATAAACCTGAAATGATGATAGTGAACTTTGACGCTGATGATGCAGTTCACGAGTGGCAGTCCTTATGTATCGAAAATACTGATTATTCATCAATTCCTGTGGTCAGAGTCACCCGTGTAAGATCCAGAGATACTGAAAATTATTATACGAGACGGCCGTTTATTGTAACGAGAATGCTCTCGTTATTTGAAAGACTGGCTGCTAAAGAATTCGATTCTTATGATGATGGTGCATTTAGTGATGAAGAACTACTTGAATCAAGTGCCTCTTCCCAGAAGCAAGCAGTTTCTGAATCTGATGAGACTGAAGGAAAAAGCCTGAGCGCAGTACTGGTAGTCGATGATAGTCTGCCAGTACGAATCCAGATGAACATGGCACTGAAAAGCTATGCAAAAAATGTCGATATGGCAGAGACAGGTGAAAAGGCACTGGAATTGATCAAAGATAATCGTTACGATTTGATCTTCCTGGATGTTATTTTGCCAGGTGTTGATGGCTATGAAATTTGTAAAACAATAAAAAACGATGAGAACTTTAAAGAAACACCGGTGGTCATGCTGACAGGGAACTCATCTGCAGCTGATCAGGTTAAAGGACAGCTCGCCGGATGCGATTCTTATTTGATTAAGCCTGTGAAAAGCGAACTATTTAAAGAAACAATGACGCGATATATCCAATAGCTGCTATTTAGGTACTGCTAACTCGACTGAACCTCAACCACTTCAGTGCCCATAATATTTTCTTGTGGTGGTTGTACAAAATAACCAGAGATAAAATCAAATTCGCAACCCATAGCGATCATCATTGCATCATTGTTTTCTATTTTATTTGCTATAGTTAAACATGAGAATTTTTTTCCGATTTCGACAATATTTTCAATTTCATTTGACGCTATAGAAGCATCATCGGAAAAAGGGGAGAGCATAATAAAGTCAAATTTTGACTGAGATAGACAACTTTTCAGAGTGGCACTTCCAGTCACTTCAGATAGGGCAAACAAAACATTGAATTTTTCGCCAAGTATTTTGATCAAAAAAAATGCTTGTTTCTCATATTTCGTGTAGTCATTGAGGCTTATTTCGAAAACAAGCAGATTGGCAATTTCGGAAACTCCATGCGTAACTAATTCTGATTCCAGCCACTTCGAAAAATTGATATCTGTTAAAGAGTCTTCTGTTAATGAAATAAAAAAACCGGAATTTCCTGATTCAGAGGAGGTATCTTTAGTAATTTCCTGTATACATGAACTGATTACCCATCTATCCATATCTTTTTGCATATTTTTATTTTCCACAACAGGAATGAATTCTCTTGCTTCAATAGCATCACCATCAAGATCGATTAAATTGATTCTAACCTGATAATATTCGATGGACTCGAATCTGGAATCCGTATCTGAGAGATTGATGAAAGCCTGATAATGAGGTCTCACGCGATTTTCACTGAATGCGTTGATAACATTAGCATTCAGTTTCTCATCAATTTCCAGTTGATCTTTATTCTTTATTTCGTTGCATACATATGAATTACCAGGTTTATCTCTGGCAACACGACAGGCGATATCGAGTTGTTTCATAATGGTTTCTGCATCTGTTGGTTCATCAGATATATAAATTGAAGCTATGTTGAGGGCAAAGTTTATTACTTTTCCATCTATTTCAAATGTTGAATCATTAAATTGCTTGCAAAGTTGTTTGCAGATGACCTCGCCGTTATCATCTTTTTGATAGTCGTGAATTAATATAGCAATACTTGAATCACCTATTCTTGTTATCTCTCTGGTATGTTCCGAGTCTGTGATGTGTTTTAATATTTCCTCTGATATATAACTTGCGGTTTTATCAGCTGACAACATGCCAATGTCATCTTTTAGTGACTGAAACTTGTCAATTTCGACGAGAATAACGATGTCTTTATCTTTTACCCTTTCAAGAGAACGATAAAATTTTTCTTTATTGTAGATATGTACGCGAAATTGTTGTGTGTCTGCTTTCTGTGTTTCATCCTGATATTTTTTTAATGCGGCATTAATGGATTCAACCATGCGACCCTTGGTTAAACCATCTTTTCTCAGGTAATCCTGTGCGCCATATCGAAATGCATTTACAACGGTTTCTTCGTCGCCCTGAGCTGTTAGCATGATTGTTGGGGGAAAGTTGCTGGAAGTCTTATATAACCTGAGCCACTCGAGGCCACTTTCTCCATTACCCAGGTCATAATCGAGAATAATCAGATCATATTTGTCCCAAACAAATGTTTCAGAAGGTTTGCCATCAGCAGGGTCATAGACATCAATGGTTGCTCCTGGACAGACTTTATCAAAAAATTTAATCAATAGACTTCTAAAATCCACTGAATCGTCAATGACGAGGATATTGTTTATATTTTGTTCAGACATTTAGGGGGGGAACCAAGCACATTTTATTCATCTATTTTGGGCGGGGATTATATCCAATTGTAAGCTTGGTGACGAGAAAAATTAGTATTTGGTCAATATCTAAAAAGCGATGATAGTCTTGTGAGCTGTTTCAGGGTCTTCTCTAACCAACTTTGGTATGAGATAGCCAGGCAGCTTTTTCTGTATCTCCTGCATTAGTAATTTTGCACTGGATTCATCGACATCAAAATGGCTGGCCCCCGAAACAGGGTCTAGCAAGTGCAGGTAGTAAGGGATGATCCCATAGCTAAACAAGGCTTCGCTTAAGGATATTAGCGCTTGCGCAGAATCATTAATGCCTTTTAATAATACTGATTGGTTAAATAATGGAATATTGTGCTCCCTTAACTTCAATATAGCTTGTTCGACTGACTTATCCAGTTCATTGGCATGATTTACATGTAAAACAATCGCAAGCTGTAAACGTGTTTTAGTCAACCAGTCCAGGCAAGTCTCATTAATTCTTTCAGGAACGACCACCGGGAAACGGGTGTGGATCCGTAGCCGTTTGATATGAGGTATTTCCTCCAATCGTGAAACCAGGTCTGACAGGCGTTCATCTGAAACAGACAAGGGATCACCACCACTTAGTATGACCTCAGTCACACTGGTATCATTTTGTAAATATTCGATGACCCTGTTCAAGTTTTCTCCAGATGGAGTTGAGTCAGAATAAGGAAAGTGCCTGCGGAAGCAGTATCTACAATGAATGGCACAGGCGCCTGTTAATACAAGTAGAACCCTGCCCGGGTATTTGTGTAATAAACCTGGGTAAACCTGGCGATTAACCTCATTAAGAGGATCTTCGATAAAGCCAGTTTCTTCATTTTCTTCTTCAACAGAAGGCCATACCTGTTTAAACAAGGGGTCATCAGGATCGTTTTGATTCATTCTGCTGACGAATCCTGCTGGGACTCGCAGTCGGAAATCTTTATTCGCTTGTCTTGATATCTGTGAAGAACCTTCAATGTTCAGTTTATTGAGTAGCTGTTGAGGCGATGGGCTCGCCTCCTGTAGTGTTTTCATCCAATTTCTATGCTGCATGTCTCGCCTTATTCACGGTATGATAGAAAATTATTTTACAGAATATTTGGAAGAGATGTTCATGGCAACCTATAGCACGAATGAGTTCAGGGCCGGCCTGAAAATTATGATTGATAATGACCCATTTGCCATTATGGTCAATGATTTTGTAAAACCTGGCAAAGGGCAGGCCTTTAACCGCGTCAAAATGCGCAATCTCAAAAATGGTCGTGTCCTGGAAAGAACCTACAAATCTGGTGAATCTGTGGAAGCGGCAGATGTCATGGATACGGACATGCAATATTTATATAATGATGGGGATACCTGGTATTTCATGGATCAAACGACCTTTGAACAATATCCAGCAGACAAACCGGCCGTAGAGGACGCTGCGCAGTGGTTAAAAGGTGAAGAGATATGTGAAGTCACATTGTGGAATGGATCTCCATTATCGGTCGCAGCTCCAAACTTTGTCATTTTGAAAATAACTGATACGGATCCGGGCCTGCGAGGTGATACCGCATCAGGTGGCTCGAAGCCCGCGACACTGGAAACAGGCGCAATCGTCAAGGTACCTTTGTTTATCGAGAATGAAGAATTAATAAAAATTGATACTCGAACAGGGGAATATGTCGGCAGGGCTAAAGATTAGATATTCCACAACACAAAATCTAAGAAATATTCATTAAGTGAAATTCTAAATGTCAGAGGCCTGGCGTCCATACGCTGATAAGCAGTTAATCAAACTAAGAGCTGACACGTATACAAAGATACGTCAGTTTATGGCTGAACGTAATATACTGGAGGTTGAAACGCCAGTATTGTCTCATGCGACGGTTACAGACGTGCAATTGGACAGCTTTCGTAGTGAGTATTCAAGCCCACGAACAGGCTCAGGCAAAAAGTTATATCTGCAAACATCACCTGAATACGCCATGAAGCGGTTATTGGCTTCAGGAGCAGGCGCTATTTACCAGATATCCAAAGTGTTTAGAAATGAGGAACAGGGCAAACTTCATAATCCAGAATTTACCATGCTGGAGTGGTATCAGCCTGGCTATGATCATCATCAATTGATGCGAGAACTTGAATTGTTTTTGAATCTTTTTGCAATGAACCATTGCGAAAAAACAAGTTATGGTGAACTATTTCTAGAACATACGGGCCTGGACCCGCATATATGTGATACCAATGAACTAAAATCGATGGCACAGCAACATGGTTTGTTATCAACGATAGAAGAACGCTCGGCATTACTGGATTTTATTTTTAGTGACAAAATTACCTCAACATTGGGCAACACCAGGCCACTGTTTGTTTACGATTACCCGGCATGCCAATGTGCATTGGCAAAACTCAGTGACAGTAGGACAATAGTTGCTGAACGCTTCGAGTTATTTATCAACGGCATGGAGATCGCCAATGGCTTTCACGAATAGACAGAGGCAGGAGAACAACTTGCCAGATTTGAACAGGATTTAGCATTGCGAAAAAAAGAAAAACGAACAAACTTGCCTATCGATCACTTATTTCTGGAGGCCCTGAAACATGGTCTTCCCGATTGCGCAGGTGTTGCTGTAGGCATTGATCGACTATTAATGGTAATGACAGGGACTAAAGACATTCGTGAAGTACTTGGTTTTCCGATTGAAAGGGCCTGACAGGATGTACGTAAACAATGTTTAATGTTCAAGACATCCTTTCCGCAACAGGCCCATTAGCAGATTGTATTGATGGCTTTACTGTCCGTCCTCAACAGCAACAACTGGCACAGACCATCGC
>JAKZTI010000162.1:0-6179 GCA_047517145.1 Gammaproteobacteria bacterium | reverse complement strand
GTGCATTTCTTTTTGTTCCCAGCCCATGACGCGCAGGGGGAAAGAATTGCCGACCCTACTAAGAAAGGGTCGTTTTCTTTACTTGTAGGATATAAAAAATTCGAGTGGCAGTTGCCCCTGCCTGAATTAATACCCAAAAAGAAATGCCCGGTCGACGGCAAACTGCTGAACGGCACCTGGAAATATTGCCCTTTGCACGGCGTAGAACTGCAATCCCTGTCAAACTAATCTTGAGCCGGCTTGATTCCATGGTTAATAATCGAAATCAAATCGACTATTAACCATAGGATACCTAAAATGGGGCATGTAATTTTTAGGTAGGGTTCATGTCAGTCGATCAAAATATGATGTGCCCAAGATGCGGGACGTTTCAGAAAAAATCCGAAACCTGTTCGGAATGTGGATTGCTGATTGAAAAAGTTTCACCAATCCAGAATAAGGATGAAGAAAATATTGACAAAGTTGTATTGAGGGGTCGCAAAACTAAGGATTCTGATCCCTGGGGTTGGTTCAGGGCGACTCGGGCTGTTCTCTGGGTATTGGGAATCTGCGTAATATTGATGTTCTACTTTGACTTCTTTAAAGGCATGCCTGGTTTGGCCAAAAAAATCATAGAGTTGAAATTAGTGCAACCATCTTCAGAAACGAGGAAGATTCAAGAAATAATGGATCGTCAAACTCAACTTTGAATCTCTAGTTACCTATCATTACTTCTACCTGTCCGGCTGCTTTCAGTATGAAGCAGACATTAGAGTTCCGGCGAATTTTTAATTATCTGTTAATGAATAAGCATTTGGAACAATAGCGATGGCAATAAATTCTGCATTTAATGATTTCCCTGACGAAGCAGCACTTATCGGTCGCATACTGGCTGACTATGCTACTTTAGAATTAGACCTTATGTATTGCGCAAAGGCAGTAAATGACGATCTTGATACTGTCCTAAAATCCATGTTTGGGATACGGGGTGAAACACGACGGATTAATGTGGCGAACAGACTTGGTAGAACTAATTACAACAATCTGGGTATTGGTCCTCAATTTCAAATGGCCGTCAATGCACTTAAATATTGCCTAAAAATACGAAACCAGTACGCGCATTGGATATGGTGGGACGATATGACCGGACAATTAGCGTTTGCGAATCTTGAAGACTTGGCAAAACAAAATGAGTTAATTCCGGATTTGAACAACCTAATACCACACCATATAAATGTGGCCCTTCTTAATGGGCAGATTACATACTACGAATACACTGACAGCATGCTCATTTGGGTAATTCATGAAAGTAACCGAATAATGGAAAGACCGCACATCCCTAACTTACAATTTCCTGAACCGATAGAACCACCGCCGTTATTTATATAAGGCACCTTTCTGAAAAAAAACTTCTATCAACGTTTTGAATGTCCGGTAATGGTCGAGAGCTGCCCATCATAATATGCACCTGAACGTCCGCTTTCAGTATTAAGCGGACATTAGATTTGATTGTGTTTGAACGTCTGCTATCCAGCGTAAGCGGACGTTCAGCTATATACGTCGGAGGGATACTTTCGTGATAGACATAAAAAAAGCACACATCCTGTGTGTGCTTAGGGAACGGAAAATTCATAAAACTGAATACCGTTATATTTAGTTCACTCGCTATACCGAAGGGCCTATAATAGTAAAGTTAACAATTACAAAGAAACAACATATATACTTCAAACAGGGAGTTAGTTTATTAACGATAACTACATCAATCTAATAAGATAGGGAGAGGAATAATGGCCGATAGCGTATACAGAGTTACCGAATTGGTTGGGACGAGCGAGACATCATGGGAAGAGGCTGCCAAAGTTGCAATAGAAACTGCCAGCAAGTCCCTAAAAAATCTTCGCGTTGCAGAAGTAACCAAGCTCGATATAAAAATTGAAGATGGAAAGGTGGTTGCATACCGCAGCAAGGTGGCCCTTTCATTTAAATACGAACAATAATACATACATTAGCGTTGAATATTCTGAACGTCCGCTTTCAGTATAAAGCGGTCATTCGATTTGATTGTGTTTGAACGTCTGCTTTCCAGCGAAAGCGGACATTCGGCAAAATCCATTAAACTGGTACTTTCGCCCCTATCAAATCATTAAGTTGGTTGATATCGGTCTTAGTTAAGACCAAGAAATTTAGGTATTTTCTTCAATAAAGCGACTTAGCGCTTGTCTATTTTCAGGATTAGTTATCATTGCTTCCAAACCTACTGCATCAGAACAATAATCGTTTGGTGAGTGATCTTCATGGATATAGGCTACCTTACAACTAAGCTCGAAAGTTTTGGAATCATCTTTATCCAGAATCTCGATTGTAATATTTATTGCTTCCGAGTTTTGATCATCTGCAGAATATTTTGTTAGTGATAATTGCTGTGCTGCATAATGGCTACACAATATTTGAAATCCGCCTAAAGAAATATTACTCAAGCGTGCAGGGATATCATAGAATTCTTTGCAGATTAAATTTATTGGCAGGTTGTTGGTGTTATACCGTATTGCACTTCTGATGTTTTCGATAGACGGTGAATTATCTTCCAAGATTATGTGAACCTGCTCGTGAACTAATAATCGGATTTTAAGATAAGTATAGGAAGTTATTTTTACATTTCAATGATAAAAATGGGGTAAATTTGACCATTTTGAGGCATACGAGTTAAAAGTTCATGAACGTCCGCTTTCAGTATTAAGCAGACATTCGCTTCTTATAAGGCACATGCAATAAACCGGTAGCCTTTTTCTTGGCTCTCTCACCTCTGCGATCATATACGGTTAAATATCTCAGTCTCCCAGGGGATTACGCAGCTACCACCCTTACAAGGTGTACAGACCTTGGCTGTCAATTCATTCTCATCTACATTCATTTACAATCACTCCGTAAAAACTGAATTTATTAAGTATAGGAAATTAACCCCCGATTACGACTCTGTGTGCCCAGTGTTTATACTGTATTTAATATAAAGGGCGTTATATGTGTACCATCAGAACAGGAGGATGAGAAATGACTGAGATTGAGAGCGTAGCAAGAGTATTAGCAGGATGTAATTACGATAAATATCTGAGTATTGGTAAAAACACTAGAGAAGACTATGTAGATAATCATTGGGAGGTATATATCAATGAAGCAAAAGCAGCTATCAATGCGCTGGAGGAGGCAAGATCATAAGCAACAAAGACAGCCTAACTATTATAGAAAAAGACACTATCGAAAAACTAAATGGGTTCACACCAAGCCCCGTCTTTATGGCGGGGTTTTGCTATATGGGAACGTCTGCTTTCCAGCGAAAGCGGACGTTCATAGATATTAGGCAACTGGCTTATTATGGCTATTTTCGTCGCTATCTTTTTCATAATCTTTCCCTTCTATTGCCCCTGAATAAAATGTTTTTTGGTATTCATCATTTACACTACGATTAGCCAAATAAACTACACCAACCGGGCTATATTCAGCATCAATTGTATCTCCTTTATATAATCCAATTGCTGGGAAATCTCGTAAAAGGATAACTGGAAACCGTTTAAAGGGAAGCATTGGAAGTCTACAATTAGCAAAAACACTGTGAAACGGTTCTTCAATTTTTGGTTGATCAGCGTTCCAACCTACATATGTAGGTAATTCTTTCATTTTCTTCATCTTCTTTCAGGTCTCTGCTTCTTATATAATTGCCTTTACCCCACCTTTCTGAGAAAACAAAAAGATGGCCAAGCAAGCTAGTCACGTCTGGTAGAATTGTGCGTAGACTAGTTGTATACGTTATGCTTTCAGAGAAATGATCACAAGAAAATGAGCATATTAGTTTTACAAATAGTTATCAAGCAATGGGATAAGAGTCAACGAACAGAAACACATGTTTTGGAGAGGGCTAAAATACCAGATAAATATCCAATAATTTTTCCGCCTGCTTTTTATGTTTTCAACAAGAAATGTGTAATAGACCAGCATGGCGATGATTTGCAAGGAGGTCGAGTAAAATATACACAGTTAGCAGATGGGAAAATCAAAATTGATAGGTTCCAAGTTTGTTTAGATGGCAAAGATCTTGAGTATTTTGGTATATCGGAACCTGGTGAAGCTCCTAGAACAATTGGTTCGCTAAATAATAAATGGATACAATGCAAATATAATTGGAGATATGGCGTCTTCGAGAGTGATATGTATTATTGGTTATATGAAGAAGTAACTCTAAATACAATTTGTATAAGTAAGTTAAACGAAAAAGTGTTTTTAAATGCTGAGCCCGCGATTGTTTATGAGGATTTGAATGTCCTTTATAAATAGAGGCAGTCATACAACGATACTGTCAACTTGGCGTATCAGACAATATATAATTCACAGATTTGATTAATGTGAAACCCATGGAATTACAGTTAAGTTGACAGTACCCTAAAACATGTTGCTCAGTTGATCACCTTGACAAAAATATCCAAGAAACAAAGTAACCCCACTGACCTTGATATCGTTTACGAGTATCATGATCGAACAAAACATCAACTTAATCGCCATGCACGTTCATTGGGCTACATGGATTGGGATAACCAACCCGATCCATTCCGGCGTTATGATCAATCGTTAACTCTTCCACTTGACCATCCACAGATTACCGATGTGCCCACCTATGACTCATTATTCGATATATGGCAGGGACCTGTCGCACCAATAAATCGGGATTCAATCAGCCGTCTCTTTTATGACAGCCTCGCGATCTCTGCCTGGAAACAAGCAGGTGGAAATCGCTGGTCATTACGGGTCAACCCCTCAAGCGGAGACCTCCACCCCACCGAGGCTTATTTAATCGCCGGGCCGATTAAAGATTTAAGTGATGTGACTGCTGTCTATCATTATTCCGCTTACGGACATGCATTAGAGCGCCGTATCATACTGACGAATGAGGAATGGAAAGATATCAATCAGAACCTGCCGCCAGATTCCCTGTTGATTTCACTGTCTTCAATCTACTGGCGTGAATCATGGAAATACGGTGAACGCGCCTTTCGTTACTGCCATCACGATGTCGGACATGCGATTGGTACAGTCACTTTCGCCGCCGCAGCCCTCGGTTGGCAGACCAGGTTAATTCATTCCGTAACAGATGACGATCTGGCAATGTTATTAGGACTTCACCAACAGCAAGGCATCGAGGCGGAACATCCGGACTGCCTGTTGGCAATTCTTCCTACAGATGAAAGCATGACAACAATAGATCTCATCGTTAATCTGCCTACTACATTACTTGAGCGGATCAAGGATATTGAGTTAGAAGGCTGTTTAAACACTTTAAGTAACCATCATCATGAATGGCCGATCATTGACACCGTTGCTGAAGCATGCCGCTTTAATGGTCACAGTTCATTGAATAAAAAGCATGTTTCCTCTGATAAATATAATAATGAAGATGAACTTGCTAAAGACAGGCAAATATCAGCACGAAAGATCATCAGGCAACGTCGTAGCGCGCTGGCGATGGATGGGCGAAGCACGATCAGTAAAGAAACATTTTACAGAATGATGGTGCATGTCTCTCCGCATTTAGGTAAAAATATAATAGCGGTATTGCCTTGGCATGCTCGCGTTTCACTCGCAATTTTCATCCATCGTGTAGATGATTTGCCATCAGGACTGTATTTACTCGTCCGCGATCCTGGTCACGAACCTTCTTTAAGAAAAGCATTACGTTCTGATTTTAGTTGGGATAAACCCGAAGATTGTCCGGAATCTCTTCATCTGTATCTACTGCAACATGCCAATGCAATCGATGCCGCACGAATGATCAGTTGTCACCAGGATATCGCTGCAGACGGTGCTTTTGCACTGGGCATGCTGGCAGAATTTGACTCCAGTCTTGAACAGTACGGCGCATTATTTTATCCGCGCCTGTTCTGGGAAACGGGATTGATAGGACAAATCCTGTACCTGGAGGCCGAAGCAGCTGGCATACAATCGACAGGTATTGGCTGCTTTTTTGATGATGTCATGCATGAGGTACTGGGCATCAGTGACCACAGTTGGCAAAGTTTGTATCACTTTACTGTCGGCGGTCCAGTGGATGATCCACGATTACAGACGCTACCCTCTTACTGGTACCTGAAATAAAAAATCACGCGTAAATGAATCCTGCTTGTTTCCAGGCAGAGATCGCGAGGCTGTCATAAAAG